>CAZLRE010000164.1:0-4602 GCA_964561885.1 uncultured Planctomycetales bacterium
CCTTCTTTGATGTCCAATGACGCGATCGCCAGGTAAAGCGCGTCCGTGCCGGAATTGACCCCGATGCCGTATTGGACACCGCAGTAATTGGCAAATTTCGCCTCAAAATCCTTGGCCGCCTGGCCCAGGATGTAATCGCCTTTTTGAAAGACCTTTTCTAGACCCTCGTGGATCTCGTCTTTGGTCAGACGATATTGTTCGCTGAAATCAATAAATGGGATACTCATAATACTTCTTCTACCTTTCGTAATACGTCTTCGACTTCTAATTGGGACAGACAACTGACATGCGCACAGTCCGCCATCCGAAAGCGGTGGTAACACGGCTGGCAAGCCAGTCCTTTTTTAACAACACGGTGATTTTTAGCAGGATACGGTCCGTAAACCCTGTCATCCACCGGGCCGAATATGGAAACTGTGGTGACCCCGCTTGCAACCGCCACATGCAGAGGACCTCCGTCGTTCAAAACAGCCAAACGGCATTGCTTTAAAAGAGCGGCGCTTTGGGAAAGGCTCAAATCGCCTGCCACCACGTGGGCGTTGGATGACGAAACCCGGGAGATCTGGCCGCAAAGGTCCCTCTCCTCGAGATTCCCCATCAGTATAATGTGGGCATCGAACTTTTCAATCATTTTGTCCGTTAATTTGACATATTTCTCGACTGGCCAGCGCTTAAAACGGGCGTTCTTGCCCCAGCTGGCGCCCCCTCCGGGAAAGACCGCGATGAGCACCTTGGAGAACGCGAGGGCCTCCTGCGAACGCCACTCTTTGGCCCACTGAATATCAGAGGCAGCGATCGAGAATTCAAGGTTCCTGTCCACCACAGGCACTTTGATCTCATCTAAGAGCTGAAAGTAGTGTTCGGCCACATGCTTGTTCTCATATCCAACAAAGGGGATCTTGCGCGTCAGAAATGCCCCGCGGTTCTTGTAATTAAAACCGATACGCTGCCCAATTCCGGCCAGCCAGGTCAAGGCGTTCATGCCGCGGTCGAGCGACAGGTCCAAAACAGCGTCGTAACCTTCGGACTTGATATCAAGCAGGAATGAATTCCATTTATTAATGAACTCGATCTTGGACTTGCGATAGACCGCGTGAAAAGCGTCGCGCTCATAAATATGGATCTTCGCGATCTTGGGATTGTTCTTAAGAACATCCGAACTGCGCGGATTGGTCAAATAGTGCAGGACAACATCCGGATAAGCCCGTTTGATGTTGGAGATCAAAGGCGTTGTAAAAAGTACATCGCCGATGCCGAAAGTGTTGATGATGAGGATCTTTTTGAACATCGATGTCCGTAAAACCGCAGGGGCGGGTCTTAGACCCGCCCCTACATGATCACATTTGTTTAAATCTCACGCCTTTTCTTCTGTTTTAAATTATCCACGATATTTTTAACTAGCTGCGACTGATCCCTGCGGCACACCAACAGCACATCTTCGGTATCGACCACCACCATGTCCTCAAGCCCGATCAAAGCGACCAATCGTTTCTTCCCGACGGCAAGCGTATTGCTGTTGCCTTCACCAATGACATCACCTTTGAACACATTGCCCTGCGGGTCTTTCTTTGAGACTTCCCACAACGCCTCCCAGCTTCCGACATCCGACCAGCCGATGTCCGCCGCTGGAACGACCGCCACGCGTTTGGCTTTTTCCATGATGCCGTAATCGATCGAGATCCCTGTCAGACCATCCCAGAATTTCTCGACAGCTTTTTGAGAGAACGCCTTGGTGAACGCTTGATAGATCTCCGGCAGATAATTTTTGAACTCCTGCAGGATCGTTGCGGTCTTCCAGATAAACATCCCGCTGTTCCAGAAATACTTTTTAGCTTTCAGGTATTCCTGCGCCTTGGGAAGCGTGGGTTTCTCGACAAACTGTTCGACCTCATGCACAACCCGTCCGCTTTTGGAGATCTTCTTGCCTTTGATATAACCGTAACCTGTCTCGGGTCTGGTCGGAACGATCCCCAAAGTGACCAAATAATCCTCGTTAGCCAATTGAACCGCCTGATCAAGCGTCGATAAATAAGCTTTCTGGTTCTGGATCAAATGATCACTCGGTAAAACGGCCATGATCGCGTCAGGATCGCGGTGGTAAATGATGGCGGCCGCCCAGGCGATCGCCGGCGCGGTATTCTTCCCTGAAGGTTCCAGAAGGATGTTGGCCTTCGGCACTTTGAACGCCGCGGTCTGCTTCTGAATGATCTTGGCAAAACGTTTGTTGGTCACAATGAACACGCGATCGCCGCTGACCTTTGACTGCACGCGGGCCAACGTTGCCTGAAGCATACTTTTGTCCCCGACCAGAGATAAAAACTGTTTCGGATACGCTGCCCTGCTCGAGGGCCAGAAACGGGTTCCGGAACCTCCAGCGAGGATGACGACGTATAAATTATTCTTCTTCATAATTACCCCAGATATCACGTAGGGGCGGAATTACCCCGCCTCTACAAATTTTTCAACCGTTTTAATAACGTGGTCTAATTGTTCAATCTCAAGGTCCTGATGACAGCCGATGTGCGTGCCGTTATTACTGCAAAATTCCGCCTCTGGAAAATCACCGAGCTTGTGGCCCAGAAACGCGTAACTCGGGCACTGCGTGGGAATAGAATAAAACAAATTGCGTGAATCAACGCCATTGGCCTCGATGTATTGGACAAATTCATCTTTCGTAAATCCGGCCTTCGGGCGGACAATGATCGAGAACGCGTGCGGCCCCAGCTTCTCGCCCTTATCTTCCTGCAGCGTGATGAAGTACTTCTCGAATTTCTTAAAGCCCTTAATAAGATACAGCACGTTGCGGCGGCGTTTCTCCAGGATCTGATGAAAGATCTTGATATTGCCCAGACCGACGGAGGCCTCAAGCTCATTCATCTTGGCGGAAAAACCGATGCGTTTGAATGTGAATTTCCCCTCGATACCGTGATTGCGCAACGAGCGCAATGCCTCGGCCATTTTCTCATTATTGGTGATCGCGATGCCGCCCTCGATGGTGGTGATGATATGCGCGGCATAGAGACTGAAGCAGGCCATGTCTCCGATGGAACCTATCTTCTTCCCTTTATATTCAGCGCCGTGCGCCTCGGCCGCGTCTTCGATCACAAAGAGCTTGTGTTTCCTGGCGATCGCCAAGATCTTATCCATGTCCGCAGGCTTGCCCATCAGATGCACCGGCATGATGGCGCGTGTTTTCTTGGTGATCGCCCTTTCAATAAGCTCGGGGTCGATATTGAGCGTCTCGCGTTTGACATCGACAAAGACCGGCTTAAAACCCGCCTGAAAAACCGAATTGCCGGTGGCCACAAATGTCAAGGCAGGCACAATGATCTCATCCCCGCGCTTTGCACCAAAATCATAAAGAGCGGCGCAGGCCAGCGCATCGGCATCGGTCCCGCTTGATACGGCGACACCGTATTTAACACCGAAGAGTGCGGCGAACTTTTCTTCGAATTCCTTAACGCATTTGCCCTTGGTCACCCAGCCGGAGTCGATGACGTCATTGATGAGCTTGCGCGCATCAGGCGTGATGGATACCGTGCCGAAAGGCACTTTAAATTTTGCTTTTTGGGACTCATTGCCGTGACTCATCTTCAATTCATTCTCCCCGATTAATAATTCATACGAAAGATTATTTCTGGAATAAGATATTTGAATTAGCGCATTTTTCTAACCACAACATAACTTCATTTATTGTGGCTGGTGTTAAAACTTGACGGTCCTCATCAATGATAAAAGCCTTGAAACCATTCTCTGTCATAAACTGAAGATAATTGACCGGCTCATCCCCTGCCTGTCTCATAAAACTCGATTCCAGCTCAGAGATAATGCGTAAATTCTTTGCACCCTTAAGATACGTCGCCATCCCCTGACAGACCTTCATTTCATAACCTTGAACATCGATCTTGATCAAACGAACCCGATCAAATTCTTCTTTTGTAAGGATCTGGTCAATTCGTTTGGCATCAACCCTGATCGGATCATATTTATGACTATCGGATTTATAACATCGGTGATCACCTTTATTCAAATGATTGACATAAAAGTCTATGTGACCATCCTGATTGCTGAGCGCAACATTCAATGGCTTGATATTACCCGTATCATTAATACGAATATTATTAACTAAAACACCAAAATTGTCCGGTTCAGGTTCAAAACAATAGACTTTGCCCGTTGTTTTCTTTGCGCTAAGTATTGAATAGTATCCAATGTTAGCTCCAACATCCATGAAATCTTGATTGGGATGAGTGTGTTCCATTATCAGCTTTGTTATATACGGTTCGTATTGATCATTCTTGAGGAAATAATGGGCCATGCCCGTAAAATCACGCAAATTACAGAAAAACCTGCTCTGATTGATCTCATAGATCATATATGTGGGCCCGATATGACCCAAAAGTCTCCTGATCATTTTCCTGCGAAGGCACCATCGTATAACTTTATGCCTTGTGATCCAGAGCGGCCAATGCTTGATCTCTATTTTCAAATGATCTCTTGTTAAGCTTGCGTCTTCCATAGCTTCCTGATGATCTGCGCGGCCTCTTTGAATCTCTCCGGAGTACCAATATCCAAAAAAGATTCCTCGGTCACATACCCGCA
>CAZLRE010000165.1:0-4578 GCA_964561885.1 uncultured Planctomycetales bacterium
AGTTTATCCAGCCTTTTAACCAGCTCGACGATCTGTTTTTCGGCGCCGGCGGTCGTGTCCGCAAAACAGTCCGAGAGAAACACAATATTGCGGGTATTCTTTTCCGTCGTCAAAGACGGATTCTTCAACGCGTCGATAAAACCGGATGTGATGAGTTTGAACGTGCTGGGGCTCGTATTATCACCAATGGAAGCGCGCTTGAGCTCAAAGATGTCCTGGTCTACATGGTTCAGGCCGGAGATGGTAGACACCGCGCACAATACCCCTTCGGAGGCAAGAAGATTTTTGGACTGCTCGGTAAAATCCTGCCTTCGTCCGTTGGGGTAAGCGAACACGACCGGCCCCATACTTCTGAGCCGCTCGCAGGAACGCCTGATCTCATAATTCAGGCGTTCATCAGTGACCCGCGATAATATTTCATGCGTGCAGGTATGTGAACCGATATCGACAAGCCCCTCCTGGCTGATCGTATTGACCTGCTCCCAGGACATTAATCTGAATTTAGCGGCGTGTTCACAAAATTCGCCTTCCGGGTTCAGCTGAGCCTTGATCTCGGCTATGATGCGTCCTTTGGACTCTGAATCTATATTCTTAAGAAATTCGCAGATCTCGACCTTGGCCTTTTTCTTTTTAGCAAAATTCTCCAGAGAATAGTTACCCAAACCAAAATGCGTAAGGTCCAACCTGGTTTGCTTCGCACCCAAAAGCATCATATACATTTCATCAAGCCACAGATATTTCTTCGTTCCGATCATGTCCGTGACAATAAAAATGGTTGCCGGAACGTTCAATTCCTTGAGCAAAGGATATGCGCACGTGTAGTTATTCTCAAACCCGTCGTCAAAAGTAATGACCGCGGTATTATGCGGGAGCGCACGGCCGTTTTGAATGCATGCGATGACTTCCCGCAAAGGCATGATCGTATAATGCTTCTTGAGATATCTGATCTGCCATTGAAACTGTTCGAACGGCAGCTGCCACCAGCACGGCACCGGCAGCTTTTCCCGGATAACTCCGTGATACATGACGATGAGTATCTTTCGCCTGGCCAACATCCGAAAGACACAATGCACTCCGGACGCGGTTAAGATCCTGTAGAACAGTTCTTTGGTCATGAAATTTTCCTTTTATGCACCTGACTCGATATCAATCAAGAATTCATGATCGTTTGTCTAACCATTGTTTATATATGATCCTGAAGAAAAGCATGTCATCGACCAGATAACGTTTCCATAAACGTCCCGGCTCCATGCACAAACGCCAGAACCATTCAAGCCCCACGGCCTGCATCCATTTGGGCGCGCGCTTGACAATGCCGGCGATGAATTCAAAGGTCACACCCACACCCATCGAGACCGGCACGCCGAGCTCCTGATGATAGCGTTTGATCCACCGCTCCTGTTTGGGAGCGCCTAATCCGACGAATAAAATGTCCGGCTTGGCCTCTTTGATCATGCGGTTGATCTTCTGAAGCTCTGCTTCATCCTTTTCAAAACCGAACGGCGGCGCGTAGGTGCCGACGACCTTGATGTCTTTTAAGGTCTCAAGCAATTTGGCCTTGGCCGCTTCAGCCGCGCCGGGACGGCCGCCGAGGAAAAACAATTTAAAACCTCTGCGGTTGGCCAATTCGCAGACTTTGGGCACAAGATCAGAACCCGAAACCTTTTCCTTGAGAGGATACCCCAGGAATTTTGCTGCCCATAAAATAGGAACTCCGTCGGCCACGCACAGCGCGCCTTCGTCATAATATTTTTTGAACTCGGGGTCGCGGTTGTACTTGATCACGATGTCCACATTCGGATTGGTGATGTAACACGGCTTGCCCGCGGCAATGAAACGCTCAATGGCCGCAAGCGTCTCAGCCATAGAAACATTGTCGACCTTAATACCGCCGATATTGACGCGTTCGTTCATGCTTTTGGATCCCTGTCAAAACATCCCTGCCAGAACCCGACGGCCCAGTACCACAGACCCGCCGCGAAGAGATGCGAACTGAAAAAGAATCTTTTAAAATGCTCTCCCCCGGCTTTCATAATGCGCAGTTTGATACGCGCGGTCTTGATGATGAGAAATGCCGGCAAAAGCAACACCGGCCACAGGCCTTTGTAATACCATTTTCCGTAAACCATCCGCCGGTAAACGATGATGTACTTGCCCAGCACGACCTGATTATTGAAATAGGACTTCCTATCTTCCCTGAAAATGTGGTAACAGCGGGCCGAAGGAACGAAGAAAACCTTGTCGGTCTTCCCTATATTCAGGCAAAGGACCACATCTTCGGAGGCCCGCATTTGGGGGAATCTCCCCGCCTTCTCGAACAAAGATCTTTCCACGAACATGTTGCACGCAGGCACCATCGCAACCTGCCGGGTTTCCCCGACGGCGAGCGATTCGTTGAACTGCAGATACAACTGCGCCAGCGCGAGTTTGTTGTCTTGTTGAAAATCCGGCACCGAAACAGAACCGCACCCCGCGCGGCAGCCTTCTTCAAATGACTTAAGGACCTTCACCAGCCAGTCAAGGGCCAGGAACACATCGCTGTCGATAAAACACAGCAGATCCCCCGTTGCGATCGCTGCCCCTGAATTGCGGCCGTCGGAAGGCGATGTTTTGACGTTAAGCAAAACGAGCTTTAATTTCTCATGCTTGAGATCGTTGAGCACGGTCCTGGTCGCTGTATCATCGGAGGAATCAACAACGATGACCTCACGGACCAGGTGAAAATCCTTCTGCCGGAAGATGCTTTGAAGGGTCTTCCCGATCGTGAGATGCGAATTATAGGACGGAATGATAAAGGACACTGAAGGCATGATGACTTTATTTCAATTCTCTGCGGGTTGACTTGCGGTTTTGACCGGGGTCATATACTTACTGGCTACCATCATGAGACCAATAAAAAACCAGACATACCAGTTAAATACAAGGTAATAGGATAAATTGTCAGCGAAACAGATCATCATATAGCCGATGACATAACTTAAAACTAAGGCCCACAATTGTCCTTCAATCGCAGTCCGTGATCTTAGCATACTCTCGAAAAAGAACATGAGCGGAGCCATAAAAAGCGCGATAAAACTCAATAATCCGAAAATACCGGTTTCAAAGAGCGTTTCCAGATAAACATTATGCGCGCCATTGGTCCCAACATTTGAAAAACTTGCTGACATCGGAAAAAATGAAGTAAGGCCATATCCCTCTAAAGGTTTCTTGAGAATGAGAGGAACACTGCTTTTCCACATATTCAATCGCCATTCGAAGGAATTCATCCCTTCATAATTGTTGACCTTTTCATTCTTGACGACAGAAAATGTTCGTTCGCGTACCTGAGGAGAAAGGAACGACAACGGTATGAGCAACAACAAAACCATCAGAACTTTTTTATCCTTTAAGAAACCATATATAAGAAATCCGAAAATACCGGCCACCCAGGCGTTACGGGTTTTTGTCGCAACCAGCAAAACCAGCATATTGAACATTAAAAGTTTCATTAAAAGGATGGTTTTTGGTTTGAGCGCCAGAATACGACTTTTAAGTATGTAAAAATAAGCCGTGAAGCCCAAAACAAGATAAAACCCGAATATAGTAGGAAAGGTAAATGTACTCTTAATACGCATACCCGCATCCGCGTAATTCCTCCCTCCCATCATTAAATCAAAATTCCCATATAAAACAGGAATCACAAAAGAAACAGCAAGAATTTTAAGCCAATACAAAAAATCCTCTTTTGATTTGATCATAATAAAAGGAATCAGATACATGGCAAAGTAACTGACATAATTCACAAAAAGCCTGATGGCCCGCCCCTGAAAAGGACTGTAAACGGTAGCCGCCAACATGATCAAAAGAAAGATAATCCAACACACCATGACTTTATTCCAACGGGGAAAATTTCTCTCATAAAAAGCAAGAAAAATGGCGAGACTGATGATGGCCAAATTAACGCCGGCTCCGATCGTAATCTCCTGACCGCCGATTGAAACCTTGGTCAAATTCATGATT
Source organism: uncultured Planctomycetales bacterium (assembly GCA_964561885.1). Classification (GTDB taxonomy): domain Bacteria; phylum Omnitrophota; class Gorgyraeia; order Zapsychrales; family Fredricksoniimonadaceae; genus JAGNTT01. The sequence continues at coordinate 4,000 of CAZLRE010000165.1, forward strand.
AAATCCCACGAAGGCCGAAAGATCAAAAGCAAAGTCAGCATAAACCTAGGATGGACAACAAGCATAAGCGCCAATAGACCAACCAGAGGCAAACCCATAATGAAAAGCTTATTATTCGCAAATACCGGCAACAACTTTAGTAAAACTAAGCCGGTCACTGCGCTGATTACAAACGCGATCACATGCCGATAATCTATGGAACGAGGTTGCACTATACTCATAAGGTCACGCTGTTCAATTGGAATTGATCAACTCCTGATACAATTTCTGAAATCTGAAAGCCGCGTCTGCAATATTAAATCTTTCCCGGCAGGTTTGAAGCCCAGCTTCGCCGATCCTGTGCCGGAGATTTTCATTCTGCAGCAATGCGACAAGGGCCTCGGCCCAACCCTCATCTTTGAACGGGTCTAAAAGAACGCCGTTGTCCCAATCGCGGATAAACTCGCTGTTGCATCCCACATCTTTGGAGATCACAACCGGGACAGCCTTGCTCATGGCCTCAAGGATCGCGATCGAATGAAGCTCCAGGAACGACGGCAGTAAAAACACATCGCTGGCAGACAACAGCCGCCCGATATC
>CAZLRE010000166.1:0-2152 GCA_964561885.1 uncultured Planctomycetales bacterium
AGAACTTTTTTACTCTGAACGATCTCGACTTCCAGCTCAGCTCGATCCTTAACATCCGGCAAATAGGGATGCCGGTGACTGTGACTTCCTATCTCAATATTCGATTCTTGCATTTCCCGCAGCTGATCCCACGTCATGAAATCCGGCTTCCCGACCCAACCAGAAACCACAAAGAACGTTGCCGGAAAATCATAGTTTCTTAGGACCGGAAAAGCCTGAGTGTAATTGTCCTCAAATCCATCGTCAAAAGTGATCACAACCGTGTTGCGGTTAAACGACCTTCCCTTAGTAATGCTGTCGACAAGATCATCCAGGCCGATCACCTGATAACCATGCTTATGCAGAAACTTCATCTGCCGGGCAAATGACTTTTGCGAAACAATGTTCAGATCATCGGCTTGAGCATACGAACCCACGCGATGGTACATCAAAATGGGTACTGTATATTTGTCATGAACAAAAAAAAGACTGCCGGTCCAAACAAGAATAAAGACAACAAAATAAAATAGTGATCGTTTGATGATGGCCATACGGCTATAACTGGGACAGTTGGGCCTTGACGAGTTCGCTGACCTGCTTATTGTCGGCCCTGCCTGCCAATTGGACGCCGGCCTCTTTCATGACCTTCCCCATATCCTTGATGGATGTGGCCCCGGTTGATTTGATCACGCTTTGGATGATCGCCGTGATCTCAGATGCGCTCATCTCGGCGGGAAGATACCCCTTGAGGAATGCCAATTCTTTCTGTTCTTTTTCGACCAGATCCGTTCTTCCGCCCTGCGTGAACTGCTCAATGGAATCCTGGCGCTGTTTGATCTGCTTTTTAATGACCGCAATGATCTCTTTGTCTTCCACATGCTCGGTCTTAAGCTCAATGCGCGCGTATTTGATCTGCGAACGCAAGAAACTCAACGCGGAAGACCGGGCTGAATCGCGGTCCTTCATGGCCTGGATATAATCCTTATCGATTTGCTGTTCTAACGACATAATAACCTCCTGAAGCACAACTTTTTCTATTAAATTCCCAATATATTAATGATTTTATGGCGGGATTTCAATCCCTTTATCACTTCGATCTGCGAGGATTTTACGCCGTAATGCTCTGCCAGGAACTTGACCAAAGCCGCGTTCGCCTTTCCATCCACTGCCGGCGCGCGCAAATGCACTTTGATGACGCCGTCCTCTTGACTCCAAGCGTCTTTTTTGGTTCCCGGAATGACTTTAAGCGCGATCTTCATGATTTACTCCAGGTCAATGACAAAACGGTGGGCATATTGACGAAGCCATTGTTTGTGCATGCCATGCTCAGGAGAGAATTTCTCAACCAGCGACCAGAACCGCCGTGAATGGTCCGCCACCTTCAGGTGGCTCAGCTCATGAATGACTACATAATCCAGCACATCCACCGGCGCCATAATGAGTTTCCAATTAAAATGCACAACGCGTTTGACCGGATGGCAGCTGCCCCATAAGCGTTTGGGAGATCGGATATGGATCCGGGACGGGAGATCGCCCATACGCTCACCCTGGATTTTAACGCGTTGTTCAATAACCGCCTGCGCCCGGCTCTTATACCACTTTTCGAGGAAACCCTTGGCAAACTCCCTGCTCTCTGCCGGATCAATGCGCGCGGGGATCTCGATGCGCCAGCCCTGGTCATTGAAATCGATCTTCCCCCAGTTCGATGCCGAAACCTGCCACACCACAGGATACTCTTTCCCCAAGTACAGCAGCGTCAGACCTTGCGAAACACGGTTGATCCTTTGGGCTTCCCGTTCTTTAAAAAGCTTCACCTTGCGCGTGATCCAGCCGGATTTATGACGGAGAAAATCCTCAATGGTGCGCACAGAAAATGAGAACGGCGCGGTCACATCCACCGAACCGCTTTGATGGACGGACACCTGCATCGTGCGTTTACGCTTTGAGGAACGGGTCAAACGGTAGGAAAAATCCCCCGCATCGGTTGTGATCAAGTTCCTCTCTTCGTTAGATGATCTATTCACTGGCGACATGCGCGTCATCCACGACCGACATCGGAATTCTATTTTGACCGCACCACAGCTGGCAGGCCCGGTGGTAGTCTTCCCATTTATCCAAGGCCCATTGAGGCACCTGGGTTTTCCATCGTTCCCGGTCCGGAAAATACAGATGC
>CAZLRE010000166.1:2162-4561 GCA_964561885.1 uncultured Planctomycetales bacterium
GGCAGCAGCCGTGCCATCGACCCTTTCTTCAATTGCAGTTTGCCCATCATCAGCTCAAAGACCAGAACACCCTGATCGCTTGTGGCGACCAGCTCTTCCCGCCAGCGCGCGTGACATGTGATGTTTCCCATGGTGTACCGTTTATTTGTAATCGCTCGTAATCATTGTGACAAATAAGAAAGCCAATGCCAGGACCCATGGCCCGATGGAGATCAAAAGGGCCAACTTTAAATTAGGCTTGACGACCGACCAATAGATCCCGGCCAGACCCATGGCCAGAAAAAGGACAGCGTATATCTTTGTGGCGCCTTGAGAATACTTACTGTTGTGTAATATATTCAAAGCGTTCAAAAGAAAATTGACGCCGAAACACACATTAACGGCGCTGATCAACCAGATCACATATTTCATGGGCGGTCTCGCTTATCGGGTCTTCGAACTAAAAAAATCCCAGATCACATCGGTGGCATCGATGGCCTGGCTGGGCGGTATGGATTTCTTGCGGGGCGTTGCTTTAGCTCCGGGCCAGGAATGGCCTCCGGTTTCGGTCACGCACAACTTAACCTGCGAACCCGCCTGGCAGTTCTCATACAGATCACAATACGCGCCATCCACATTCAGGACCCTGCGCGGATTTTCCTCGCAACCGTTGCGTTTGACCCATAGGCCGATCGTGTCGGGAACTGAAACAAATTCCGTCACTTTGGAGAGGTCTTTAAAAGCATCTTTCCCTGCCCCGCCGTTAAAAAGCACATGGGTGTCATCCTTGGCATGGATGTGAAGGACCGCGATCGGCTTCTGCGGACTGCACTGGGCATTGCCGTCCGTCCCGGTGACCGACGCGATCGCGGTAAAAACATCCGCCATACTGCAGGCCAGAGTATAAGAGAACATCCCGCCGTTGGACATGCCGGTTGCGAACACGCGTTTTTCATCGATCGGAAAACGTTCTTTGGCATCACGGATAAGCTCACGGATAAAACCGACATCATCGACATTATTGTCCCTGGCATAGGCGCAGCAACTGCCCGCGTTCCAGGTGGCGAATTTTCCTCCCCGAAAAGGTCCGGTGCCGTTCGGGAAAATAACGATAAATCCTTTCTCATCCGATTTGGAGATCCAACCGTAAAACTCATCCTTGGCCATGATCTGGCTGCTGCCGCCTCCGCCGTGAAAAGCCAAAACAACAGGCATCGGACCAGAACCCTGATAACCCTTGGGCAGATGCGCAAGATAGGTGCGCGTGCGCCCGTCATGCTTCAGCTTCACTTCCTGGAGCGTGCCTGATGGACCGATCCGGCGCGTATCATCCGACCCTGTCGTATCGGATTGACGTCGTTCCTGGAGCCGTTCGCGCAGACGCTCACGAAGTTTTCCCTGGGCCAGAACTTCCGTTGAAAAAGTCAAGACCGCCGCAAATGCCGCAACCGTCAAACTTGCGCCGATGGCCGAACGCCGATCAATCAAATAGTAATTAGCCAAATTCCCCCTTACTCATCTACTCAATCCATTCTCCAGCCAATTTGCGTAATCGCAAGGCTTCCTTAATATTTTTCTTCGCCGGATGGCGCAGGGCGTGACGGATGATCCACCTGCGTTCGCTTGAGGCCCCCTTGAGCCATCGCGCGCATAGGTCAAACGCAAGATCCGGATGGTCTTTGGCTATATCCCCGACATGATTGGCCACGCTTCGCCTAACATATAAAACCGGATCGTCCTTCAAGGCCTCCAATATGGGTAAAACAGGTTTCGGATCTTTAACAAACGCCGGGATCCTCATGGCCCACGGCAAACGCGGGCGCGTTCCCTCGGAGCACAAACGGCGCACGTGCGGGTCTTTGTCAGTTAACCATTGATTTACTTTTTCTAATGTGCGTTCTTGTTGATGAATTAAATACGGCCTGATGGAATACTCGGCGCTAAAACGGCGGGTTAATTCATATTGCGCGATCATGGAGATCTCGAAGGGATCTTCCCCGCCGTTGTGACTAGCATCCAGTCCATACCGGGCCACAAAACTCACGTGAGGAAGATAGAAAAACACACTTAATCCGACCTTGTCCGTTTTCTCCAGCGGCGGCGTTAAAGACTTCAGCAATATCTTGACCGCCTCATCATAGCGTTGCGGCAGATGCGCGCGCAGGGCCTGGGCCAAATGCTGACCGCGCTCAAGGATCGCCAATGGTCCAAGCCCCTTGAGGGCAGCACGACGGAAAGAATCTCCGTTAAAAGAAGGCTCTACCAAGGTTATATTGTGGATGAGACATTCAACCGCGTCGTGATCCAGCAATGTTTTTAATGTGCTTCCCTTAGTGATGGTGGGCGGCGCCGGAGGCAGACGCAATCGGTTGTTCTTTGAAATGTTTAACGTTTTCATGCGATCAAATTTAAGAACAAAT
>CAZLRE010000167.1:0-4550 GCA_964561885.1 uncultured Planctomycetales bacterium
ATTCGAGAACAATATTGATGAGATCGCACGCATGATCCATGCGGTTGACGGAATAATGTATTATGACGGCGCTAATCTAAACGCGGTCTTGGGGCGCTGCCGTCCCGGCGACATCGGATTTGACGTCATGCACATCAACACGCACAAAACATTCACCACTCCGCACGGCGGAGGCGGGCCGGGTTCCGGCCCGGTCGGAGTGAATAAAAAACTTGAGAAGTTCCTGCCGGTATCGCGCGTGGTTAAGAAATCGGATGGGACGTTCGCTCTTTCCTACGATTTCCCGGACACCATCGGCTACATCGCGCCGTTCTACGGAAATTTCGGTCTGCTCTTGCGCGCGTATGGTTATATTCTGATGCTTGGTAAGCAGGGTTTGATCGACACGACGAATCACGCGGTCCTGAACGCCAATTACATCAAAGAACGTCTTAAGCCGTATTACAAGCTGGCTTATGAGCGCTTATGCATGCATGAGAGTGTGTTCTCCGCTTCCAAGCAGGCGGAGAGGCACGTGCATGCCATCGACATCGCCAAATATCTGATCGATCAGGGGGTTCATCCTCCGACGGTGTATTTTCCGCTCATCGTTCCCGAGGCGATCATGATCGAACCTACGGAATCCGAATCCAAGCCGGTCATGGACATGTTCATTGATCTCATGATCGAGGCGGACAGCTTGAGCCAAAGCGCGCCCGCGTCTTTCAAGGAATTCCCCAAGACAATGCCGATCTCCCGTCCCGATGAGGTCAAAGCCGCGCGGGATATCAAGACCAGTTATTTTCTTAAAGCCTCACACGATGCTTATTAAAGACATCTCTCTGGAGTCACCTGAAGACAATGTGCTTTTTGATGAAGCGCTTTTTGTCCTCGCCGAGAAACACGCAGGCGGTGAAGTGCTCCGCTTTTGGGAAAGCTCCAAAGTTTTTGTTGTTCTGGGTCGCATCGGTCAGCTTGAGGCTGAGGTCAATATCCCGGCAGTCAAAAAGGACGGGATCAGTGTTTTGCGCAGGACTTCAGGCGGTGGCACGGTCGTTCAGGGGCAGGGGTGTTTGAATTACACGCTGATTCTGGATAAAAAAAGAGATCCGGCCATCGGGGATCTGCGGCGGTCGTATGCATGGATCTCTGATAAAGTCATTGCTTGTTTGCGATCGCAAGGCATCGAAGCTGTCTTTCGGCCGACCTCGGACATGGCTGTTTCCGATGGAGAAAAGAAATTCTCCGGCAATGCCCAGCGCCGGGGTAAGAATTTTATCCTTCATCACGGAACGATCCTGTATGATTTTGATCTAAAGCTCATCCCGCGTTATCTTCAAATGCCCAAAGATATCCCGGAGTATCGCCGTCACCGTTCGCACAGTGATTTTGTGGCCAATATTGCGATCGATCTGCGGTCTTTCAAGCTCGATCTGGCCCGGACGTTCGGTTCTCTTGGATCGGAGTCTGCTTTAACCTCCCGGGAGCGGCAGGTGCTCGCTTCTTTGAAAGCGCGGGATTCGGTTCCTGTCTGTATCTATCCTCCTCAAGCGTAAACAGTTAATGCTTTGCGCATTTTTTATTTTAAATCCTTTGACTTGTCTTAGTCGCCTCATATAATCAAAACATAGATTAATTATTGATTATAAGAATGAACCATCCTGCGAAAAAAATATCGTTATTGGGGGCTGTTGTTGTGTTGATCTTTTGCGCCTCCGCCTGCGCCGCCTCCAAAAATAATCTCAAGAACGCTCCGTCCTCTGCCAACCAAAGCCTCGATCAACAGGAATACCTGGCTTATTTTCAAAAGGTCTTCGATTTGATGCGTGAAAATTATTACGAGAACGTGCGTCAGGAAGATTATGACCGCTTCATTGAGACGTTTAACACCAAAATATTCGCCCAGCTCCAAAAAGAGAAAAAAAGCAACGAGTATGTGCGCTGGCGCAGCGCCGCGTATCTGGTGGATTTTCTCAAATCGAAAGAAGATGTTTTTTCGGCGTTCTATCCGCCCAAATTCGCTGAAGAATACGCCAAAGATGCTTTAGGTGAGAGGATTGATCTGGGTATCGACGGGGAAAAGAAGGATGCTGGATTTTTGGTCGTTCATGTTGAGCCGCGTTCGGATGCGTATGCCCTGGGCTTGCGCGAGAACGATCTGATTTTGTCTATCGGTGGCGCTGATGTCGCCGGGTTAGATGAGAAGACAATTGATGAAAAATTAACCCCTCTCAAAGGCGATAAGATCAGCATTAAATATTTAAGCTATGAGGACCGCGGGGAGAAAACCATTGAGCCGGTCAGCAAAGAATATTATAAGCAGACGGTTTTTATGTGCGATTCTCCGGTCCCCGGAGTTTTTTGTCTTGAGCTGCCGAAATTTAACAGGATGACATCTGAAGATCTGCTGCGTTATCTGGTTTATGTTAAAGAACAGAACCCCAGAGGATTGATCCTGGATATGCGCGGCAATCCCGGCGGGCCGCCACTCGCCGCCCGTGAGATTTCTGCATTCTTTTTGAAAGGAACGGATCAGTTCGCTTATTTTCAGAAAAAAGGCCAGGACAAGGCCGAACTTGATGTGCCGGTCATTCCCGATGAGTTTAAATTTGACGGGCCGATGGTCATTTTAGTCGACAAGGAAAGCGGAAGCGCCGCGGAATTGTTCTCCGGCGTGATGCAGCAAAAAGGACGCGCTGTTCTGATGGGGGAGAACACCTCCGGCCAGGTCATGCTCAAGAGCATGTTCGATCTCGACGACAAAGGAATGTTATTGCTGATCACGTCCCGCGGCCATTACCCTGACGGACGAACATTCAGTTTTAACGGGCTTGATCCTGACAATAAAGTGACGCCGGAATATTGGCCTAATCTGGTCAAGATCGCGGCGATCTATCTTTATAAGGTTTCCACGGGAGAGATCAAGATTTGAACGAAGAGGGGTCATGAATCTCGGGATCATTTTTCTTGTGTTGGCGCTCCAAGTGGTCCTGGCGTTTATTGTTATTGCCGTCTTAATGCGATCGTTAAGCAAAGAATTGACCGAAGTCGCTCTCGAACAGTTCGAGGCCTTGAAAAGTCCGCCGGATGCCGCTCCGTTCAAAGAGATCGTGGTGTTTAGTGATGCGCCGCTGACCGATGGGGCCAGTTACCGCTTCAAGTCCATCGTTGCGCGCAAGTTCAAAGGAGTGCCTATTCGTTTCTCGACGGACAGGTCTCTCAAAGGCGGCGTTCTGATCACAGCCGGCGCAACGGTCATCGATTGCAGTTCCAAAAAACGGCTGGAAAAACTTTGGGGTGCGCGTGCCTAAAGATCCGAAGAAAATATTGGTGATCGTCCCTGCTTATAATGAACAGGCGAACATCCGCAACACTCTTAAAGAGATTTCTTCTTCGCCTTTGAATGTTGATGCTGTTGTGATCGATGACGGTTCCACCGACGGCACTGCCCAGGAAGCGCAGGCAGCGGGCGCGCGCGTGATCTCACTGCCGTTCAATCTCGGCATCGGCGGCGCGGTCCAGACCGGGTTTCAATTCGCCTATGACAATGGTTATGATATCGCCGTTCAGGTTGACGGCGACGGTCAGCATGATGCACAGTATCTGCAAACGATCATCGAGCCTGTCATGAGCGGTCGTGCCGACATGTCTGTCGGGAGCCGGTTCATGCCGAAACAGGAAAGAGGTTACCGTTCTTCATTTACCCGTCGGATCGGGATCGGTTTCTTTGTATATTTGATCGGGGTCCTCACGGGATATCATGTGTATGATCCGACCTCCGGCTTTCGCGCGTATAACAAGAAAATGATCAAATTATTCGCCCGGCATTATCCGCACGATTTTCCTGAACCGGAAGCGATCGTGCTGGCCCGCAGGTCCGGTGCTGTCCTTGTTGAACTCCCGGTGGTCATGCGGAAAAGACAGGGCGGGGCGAGTTCCATCCGTTATTTTAAAAGCATGTATTACATGATGAAGGTAACGTTCGCGATCCTGCTGGACACTCTGAAAACCCGAAGGATGGTCCTGGATTATGGGGATTAAGTGGCTCGCATTTATTTTGTCTTTGAGCATTTTTCTTTTTGTTATTGAGCTTGTCCGTCGGGAGAACTTGACGTTCAAGTATGCCGTCGGATGGCTGGTGGCCTCCGCATTGGCGGTGTTCTTTTCCGTTTCGCACAGGTCGTTGTTCGCGCTGGCGAGCTGGTGCGGCTTTGAGCTTCCCAGCAATTTTATTTTCTTTGCGCTGTTGTGCGCGTTCGTTATTCTCGGGCTTTTGTTGACCGTTTTTTTGTGTCAGCAGAATAACCGCAATGACAAGATGGCCAAGAAAATTGGAATCTTGGAATTTGAATTGCGGGAATTAAGAAAAAGATTTTCCAACAAAGAATAAGGCGAGCGCGAATTCATGACGGACCGCCCTTTCGTGAGCGTTATTGTTCCTGCCTATAATGCTCAGCAGACCATCCGGCACACCATTCAATCATTAGTCTCGCAATCCTATTTGGGTGAACTTCAGATCATTGTTATTGACGACGGGTCGACCGATAAGACGCCGGAGATCGTGCGGTCAT
>CAZLRE010000168.1:0-2572 GCA_964561885.1 uncultured Planctomycetales bacterium
GATAGGTCATATCGCCGATACGGCCAAGTTTGACAGTTTTGGCATCGATCCGGGTGACCGGCATGACACCCAGAATCGCGTTGGTGAGAAAAACCTCATCACTGTTTATCAGATCCTGGACCTTGGGTTTAACGGTCTTGACCGTGATCTTGTGTTCGCGCGCGCATTCCATGATCAGCCGACGCGTGATGCCGTCCAAAGGTCCCAGCGTCAATGCGGGTGTTTGAAGAATCCCGTTCTTGATAAAGAACACGTTCGACCGGCTGGCCTCAAACACAAATCCTTTGGGATCGACCAGAAGCGCTTCCTGAAACCCCTGCTTCACGGCCTTGTGATAGGCCTCACGGTAACGCCCGTAATCCAGCGATTTAACACAGGTATATTTTGAAGGGCGGCCCGTGCACGACGCTGTTGTAACAGCGTATCCGCCGAAATAATCCTGGTTCGTCAACACTTTACGCGGCAAAGCCAGGATGGCCAGCCCGAAGGACTTGTTCTTCTGGTAAGCCATCAGGCGAAGCCGGGCATTCTTGAGCTGATTAAAGACCAGGACCTTGTGGATGCTGGATTCCAGTTCTTTGGTCGTATAATTCAGGCGGATGTTCAAGACCCGAAGCCCTTGTCTGAGCCGCGCCAGATGCAGGTCAAGAAACCACAGCTGCCCGTTCTCGACGCGCATGGTCTCGAACACGCCGCGGCCTTCAAAGATCCCGGGGGTCATGGATTCAAGGAAAATATCGTCCCTCAACAAAAACTCACCGTCCAGGAAAACAGTGCTTTTCATTGATCCCTCCCGTCATTTTTGCTCATTTCTGATTCATGAAAGAAATGACGAGGCTCGTCATTGATCGCTCAATGACGGCCTGGTTCGACAGACATTCAGACAGTCGATCAGCGCACTGGCCTTGACCCACGTTTCATCATATTCCATGCCCGGGTCGGAATCAGCCACGATCCCGCCGCCGACATGGAACGATATGTCGCCTTTGTTCACAAGCAGTGTGCGGATAAGGATATTAAAGTCCAAATTGCCCGAAAAATCAATATATCCGAAGGCGCCGGTGTAAACGCCGCGGGCGCTGCGTTCAAGCCCGTCGATGATGCGCATCGCGCTGATCTTCGGACAACCCGTGACCGATCCGCCCGGAAAGCACGCCTCGATAAGATCAAAACAATTTTTGTCCTTCTTCAAATGACCTTCGACGGTTGATGTGGCCTGGAACACCGTTTTGTATTCCTCGATCGTCCTGATGTCCCTGACCTTCACCGAACCGAACTCGCAGACCCGGCCGAGATCGTTGCGTTCCAGGTCGGTGACCATCAAAAGCTCGGCGATCTCTTTTGGGCTGTGCATCAGCTCCTGGCGCAGGGCGGAATCCTCCTCGGGGGTCCTTCCGCGCGGACGCGTGCCCTTCATCGGCCGGATCTGGGCCAATCCGTTTTTAAGGCACAGGAACCGTTCCGGGGACGTACTTAGGATCTGGTGGCTGCCGGCATCAAAGAACGCGCTGAAATGGCTCGGTGAAAGACCGCGCAGATCCTCATACAATGCCCACGGCCGGATGCCCTGCGGCATTGATGATCTGTCCATCACGACCTTATGGGAAAGATTGATCTGGTAAATATTCCCGTCGTGAATATGTTTTAAAGCGCTTTGGATCGCGTTTAGATATTCATCTTTGGTCGTATCGCTTTGAAATGATCCCTCGCAGGGACGGGTGGAGCAGTTCTTTCGAGGCGGGATGTCTATGGAAGAGGTCATGCCGCTTAAACGCTCGGCGATCGCGCTTAACCGTTCGGCCGCCCGTTTGCGTCGCGCCTCCGGCGCTGTCTCGGGAAAACCGCTGGAGGTCACGTGCAGTTTCTGTTCCAGATGGTCAACGGTCAGGATCACATCGTACAGGCCAAAATGAAATAGCGGGATCGCGGGATCAGCGGCCTTTGTTATGGGCAATCCCTGAAATAACATCCCGAGATCATAGCTCAAATACCCGACGGCACCGTTCTCAAAAGGCAGCCTGTGTCCTTTGTGTATTTCCGAAAACGAACTGAAGCGCTCCTTAAAATCCTGGTACTCTTTGAGCGTGTTCCCTTGGACGGTCTCAAATGGATCGAACCCGATCATGGAATACCGGCCGTTCGCGGACGCGGTCAGGCTGCTGTCCAGAAAAAAGATGTGCGGCTCTTCCTTAAAAAGCAGAAAGAGATCGAAGACATCGTTGGTGAAATCGAACGTTCGGGAAATCATAGAATAAACCGGATTATTGGGTTCCCCAGGATCCCGGTCCCCAGAGTCCCTGGAGCTCTGGAGACTGAGGTGCTAAAACAAAAGGCCCTGGCTCACCTGGGCGGCGATGCGAAAGACCGGTTTCTCGACGGAAAACTGGCGGCAGAACTCCTGAAGGTCATCGATGTTCCTGTCGCAGGCCATGTCCACAAGCCTGGATAACACCTCGGCAGTGAGCTTTGTATCCGAAAGAGCCCGGTGGGTCTCTCCGATGGTGATGCCCAAGGCGCCGGCAATGTGGCTTAATTTGTAACTCGACAGATACGGGATCAAGGCCTTGGCCAT
>CAZLRE010000168.1:2582-4532 GCA_964561885.1 uncultured Planctomycetales bacterium
CAGCGTGTCGATGGCAGGCGTTTCTTCCCGCAGTTTGCGCCCGTTCATGGCGAGCTCATAACACACAAAATTAAGGTCGAATTTGACGTTATGCCCGACGACACATCCGCCGCCGATAAAATCGATGATGCCCGGCAGAAACTCTCGGGCCGTGGGCGCGTCCTGAAGCATCTCGGTGGTGATCCCGTTAACGTTGGTCGCGCCCGCCGGGACGTCGCGCTCAGGATTGATCAAGGAATGGAATGTCGCAACAGGCGCAAGGTCCTTGTATTTGATCGCCGCGATCTCGATGATCCTGTCGCCGTCGACGGCCGAAAGCCCTGTTGTTTCCACGTCGAACACAATGAACTCCGTACTTTTAATGGTTATCATCTACTCCCTTTCAGTCACAACATACGACACAAAATATTTTTTGGGATGGAACGATTCCTTGGTGCGCGCGACATTGTCCATGGCGAAATCATCCATCACGTTGATCCATTGAAATGGTTTTAAGCGTTCATCGCCGCAGAAGCGGGAGAACACATACACCGAAAGACCTTTAATATCGAGATTGGTTATCTCTACTAAAACACAAAACATGTCCCCGTTCAAGGGATAACCGAACGTATATGCCTGGGGCTTGCCGTCCACCAAAACAACGCGGCCGTCGAACCCGAGCTCGTCGTGATAACGCCGGATGAGCCGGTGGACCCCGCGGTTCTCCTCGAGCATCGCGCGGTAAACCTCGTCTTGCGTTCTGTCTCTGCGGTTCTGCGCCCAAACGTCATAGAGCCTGGCGCAATCCTCTTCCCAGTGAGGGCCAAACTCAACGAATTCCCGGGAATGGTTGGCCATGAAATGATTGTAGCTGGAACGCTTGGATTTATAGGCGTTGCCTTTGAGCTCCGTCAGATCGCTCCTGGAATAACAATAGTCCTTGGATTTCTCCGTGATCTTGTAACGCTTGGCATCAAAATGCTTCAGGTCTTCCTCGGCGACATTTTCGATGCGGGAGAACGATCTCTTGCGGTTGGCCCGGTTCAAATGCTCAAAGGACCGCTCGATAATGGTCGGATTTAATTCCGGTCCCAAAGGCGGCAGATACAAAAATGTTCCGAGGTCATGGCGGGCAAAGACGCACAGATGATCATCGATGGTCTCAAAATTGAACTCGAAGAATTCCTGCCACAAAAATACGGATGAAAAATGATAAACGGACAATTGATGTTCGCGGCGGCCGAGGTAGTCGTCAAACAGCCTCCGGCGTTTGAGCAATTCCGGGCGCCCCATGGTCAAACACCTTCCAGAGTGAACACAAGCTCGAGCTCGTCCTTGTAAGCCGAATAATCGTTCAAATGATCGCGGTTATGCCCAAGAAAGGCGTGGACATCATTGCGATGGAAGAATTCCTTGAGATATCGAATGTAGGAGTTCATCGACGGATCGCGGTACGTTTCCTGGACATGCGGGCAGTTCAGATGGACATAGAGGCCGGTACCCTTGGGGGTCCGGGAGATCACAAAAGGATACAGCTCGCATTCAAAAGGCCGCGAATCATAGATCGCGCAGGTGTGGTCTTTAAGATCGAAAAAGCGGCAGAGATGCTCCCCGCAACCCGGTTTGGTGCGGATGAACCGTTTCGAGTCAAGCGTGTCGACGGACCAGATCTTCTGGGCAAGTTTGGAATACTTAACCAATGCCTCTTCTTCACCGGTCATCTTCGGACGCCAGATGGTGTCCGGGTCCTTAAAGCGGCAGCACCCGTCGCACTTTAAGCAGACTTCCGAAGGGACGAATTGATCGATAGGAATCTTAGTCATAATGTTTATAGTCGTCGTTGCGAGGAGCGAGCCCGCGTCAAGGTTGTGGCGAGCGACGAAGTAATCTTATACGCGAGTAAGTTTGCTTCGCTCCTCGCATCAACGTGAACGCTGGCTCGTCGCTCGCAATGACGTCTACTTGTTTTAC
>CAZLRE010000169.1:0-2496 GCA_964561885.1 uncultured Planctomycetales bacterium
AAACGTTTAACACCGTTCTCTTTCGAAGCGCGGACCAGAGGCAGGAACGCATCATAATTGATCGATTTGCCCAATGAAGGATTGAGTTCATAGCTGGGGTCATTGGAAATACAAGCCAGATGAATGACCGCATCCACCCCTTTTAACTCACGCTTGAGCAGCGCGGCATCACGGATGTCCCCTTTGATCTCTTTGAGCTTTGGATTTCCCTTAAACTCCTTAAAAACGTCCCCGTATAAATAGAGGTCCACAACAGTGACGCCATATCCGGCGTTCAAAAGTTTTGGCACAAGCACGGCACCCACATATCCGGCGCCGCCGGTAATGAGCACATTTCTTATTTGATCGACTGAAGACATAAATTAGCCACTTTCTCCGGTGAAATATAATCCATACAAAACTTGTCGAACTTGCAAAATGGCAAATAACACGGCATGTGCGGGCATTGCAGGGTCGACGGGACGACCTTGACACCTGGCACATGTTCCATGCGCTGCGCATTGGTCGGACCGTACAGAGTGATGACCTTTTTACCGAGCGCAGAACCGATCGCCTGACCCAGCGAATCCGAGGTCACAAGCACACGGCAGGAATTGATCCATGCGATGTATGTTCCAAGATGCGAATGGCCTTTTTGCCATGACACAGAGTAGCGTGATTTTAAAAGATTCTCAAGCGCTTTCCAGTGATCTTCAGGCCACGCCTTGGTCGGCCATTTGGAACCCACCGAATAGTTAAACCCAAAATCATACTTGATCTTTGTTTTTCTGGAATGTCCGAGGATCAGCCCCTGACCGCGCCATTTCTTGTCGACCGTTTCGTAAAGGATCTCCAGCGCGTTTTGGTCGATATCGCGGTGATTCTCCTGTCCGGCCAACAGATAACGGGTGGACCGCTTGCGCGTCTCGATATTGTGCGTCTTATCGCTGAAATAAAACCCGTAGCATTTGCGGGCCTTCACCCGGCTTAACGCCGCCGAGATGCCGATATCTTTCTCCAGATTGATGAGGATATCAAACACCTGTCCCTCCAGGGACGTGAGCGCCTGCGAACCGAACACAACCAGCTCATGGATCAGCGGATTATTGACCAACAGCTCTTTGGCCTGGCTGCTGGTCACCCAGGTGACATGGTCATCCTTATAAACGTGCAAAAGTGATGTGCAGATAAGCACATCCCCTAAGCTGACGGTGGTGGAAATGCCGCGGTCCAAGAATTCAGAATAACCGGTCTTGATGATGAGGACTTTACGCGAGGATTTGGACATGAAAAACAATGATTTCCGACGGTTGAATGATCGCCTTAAAGAACGCGGTTATTATACATTTGACCCCCGGCAGGGTCAAGCATCCTTCAAGACAAATTGGGAAGTTTTACGACGTGACAGGGATCGTGTCTTGTTTGCCGTAGGTGTTAACGACTTCCTCAACATATTCCGTATTGATCCCGATGGGATCGCCGATCTTACGGATCTCAACAGATGAATGCCCATACTCCTGAAAACGGTTGGTCTTCACCTTGATGTCGCAAGAATTGCACTTGCCGTAAACATGGCACGGCACCCACTGCCCCAGCAGCTTGGGAGGCTCTGAATCAAGGATATGCCCGATCGCGAAACGGTTGGCGTAAAGGTCCGAATGGCAACGGAAGATATACCCCGCTGGATCGATCAAGAATTCCGTAGTCCGGCAATCACAGGAACGGATCATGGTCGAGTTGACCGCCTCCGGATAACGCATGGTGCCGTAATTTTTCCCTTTATAGGGCCCTAAAAACTCTTTGAGCCTGAAATCAATGCCCATGGCTTGAGCCCTTTTTTGGACCTCACGCGTCTCCGGCATATATTCCGGATGATCGACCGCCCAAACACCAACGTGGTACCCCCGGTCCATGAAATATTTGACCCTCGCAAGCAGAACATCCGGGTCCTGCTGTCCGCGGTGATAACTGACGCGGATGGACGCATACGGCGCATCGCGCTTGATGCGCTCAGGCGGGATCTGGCTCATAAAATAGTCGGAGTCAACCTCAAGATTGGTCAAAAGATCGATCTTCAGCTCAGGCCGGATCGATTGAACGATCTTATAAAAATGCTTGTGGACAGTGGGCTCACCGCCCTGAAGGGTCAGAGGAATGGATGTCTTGGTTTGCAACCGGTTTAATCCGCGGATCCAGTCATCACCGGACATCCAGCGTTTCTTGACCAGATCCCCGCCATGGTGGTTGATGCAGTACGTACAGCGCAGCATGCAGGCAAAAGAAAGAAAAACAGCTATGTAATTGAACTGTTCAGGGATGATGATGGGTTTTAGTTCGTTTGACACTTAGAGAACCTTGGTAGCTTTAATGACTTTATTGTAAATAAGAAATCAGGAATTGGAAATCAATATACAGTTTTTTTTGTTTTTTACAAAACATTCTTTTTCGAGGCCGATGGACGCAGCGCAATTAAAAGTCCGATCAAACACAGCAGAACCGAGAAAATGCGCCAAGTGG
>CAZLRE010000169.1:2506-4511 GCA_964561885.1 uncultured Planctomycetales bacterium
AAGTGGTAAAAAGCGAAATACCCATCATAAAAACAACACCGAAGACAAGAACAACCTTGTACGGACAGACCGGCGCGAAAGCCAATAAACCTTCACCCAGGATGACCATCTTGGCGATCCATGCAAAAATGACCCGGATACCGGCTTCGTCAAAATTCGCCCGGACCCATTGATTGATCAGCGTCGGGTCCTGACTCAAAAAGATATTTGAAAAAACCGTGCCGTCCCAATATTCAGGCGTGAGTTTGCCGATGAACCCTCCTAAAAAAATGAACGCGATCACGCACAATGCCAGCGACCGCGCATGGACCAAAAGCGCCTCATCTTTCCGGTGCATTTGGGAGACAAACCATCCAAGCCAAACAGCCACCCAAAACGATGTCAAAAATGTGGCGTCATTATGCGTATCCTGATGCAACAGAAGAACGGCCGATGACACGATCATGCTCACAACCGTCAAGCCGTAATAAAAAGCCCCCTTTTGGAACAACAAAAGGAAACCGACCAATGGAAAAACATAAAAGAATTGCAACGGCAGCGGATGGCGGAAGATATCCGGGAAGAACGTATTTAAAACCGGGTAGTGTGTCACCTCTCCGAAAATATAAGGAACAAAAAAATACGCTTTAATGAACCATCCCATGAGCCAAAAAGCGGCAACAGTTTTGACCACGCTCAAATGCTCTTTAGGAACAAGTGTATTCTTATCTGGAATGTTCATAAGCATTCAATAGGGTCACATAAATGGCATACCCCAACACAGTGACCGAATAGGACGACATAATGCTTTGATTTCGAAACACGCTCCGGGTATAAACATAAAAAGGCATGCGCAAAAACACTTGGGAACGCGAAAGACTAAACGGGATCAAACGCAACGGATAATGATTGACGGAGAGGCGCAGCACATCACTCTCAACCGGCGATTGAAAATCAGAGACCAGCATGCGCGGAGAAATAAGGATCTCATTGTGAAAATTGTACATCGAAGGCAGGAATTGCCAGAGCGCCCATTCATAAAAAGGGCGCGGCGTATAATGGAACTTGCGCATGGCCAGCTTTTGCATCTGCGGAAGGATATGGATACTGAGCAAACACAGCATCAGCATCAGCAATACCGCATAGAACGCAACGGTCGGGCGTTCGGGATCCATGCGTAAAAGACGCCATGAGTGTGCGATCGGAGATCGCTCCATAGACCACATACCCCTGATCCGGCCAGAACTTCTGTTATTTTCTGTCATAGACCCCGGATTTACCGCCGCTCTTATGAAGAAGCCGGATTTCAGCAATGGTCATAGTTTGCCCCGACCATTTCATCATATCGTAGATCGTAAGACACGCTGCCGAAACCGCGGCCAACGCCTCCATCTCGACACCGGTCTTGCCGGTCGAGACGACCTCGCACGTGGCAACAACCGATAGCTTTGATCTTACGAGCTCAATATCGACTTTGACCTTGTCCAGCGCCAGCGGATGACACAGCGGAATGATAGACGGTGTTGATTTAGCCGCCATAATACCGGCGACCTTGGCGACCTCCAGAACATTCCCTTTAGGAGACCCCTGACTAAGGAACAACTTGAATGCCTTCGAATCAAAGACCACACGGCCTGAGGCCACAGCCCGTCGTTTGGTGACCGACTTGTTGCTGATATCCACCATGCCGGCACAATTAGCTTTTACAGATCGACCTGACACAAAACCTCCCGTCAATTAAACATCCTCTTTCCATGCGCTGATCTTGCTCAAGGACCGGGCTTTCTTTTTGGCCGAGATCTTATGTTTGAGCTCAAGGATCTCCTCTTTAAGCGCGGTCGGACGCTTGCGGTTCTGCCGGCGAAGCTTTTCAGCCTTGTGCTTCTTTTGTTTGCGTAATTCCTTATGGTAATGATCAATGGCTTCGACCAACTGTTCTCTGGCAAAGAAACGGTTGGCATACTGCGTGCGGTGTTCCTGGCATTTGACCGTGATACCGGTGGGGCGATGCAATAATGTCACACAT
>CAZLRE010000170.1:0-4486 GCA_964561885.1 uncultured Planctomycetales bacterium
GCCACTGTGGCTGTTTTGCGCATGACGGCTGGCGCATTGCCGCTTAGATTTTTCTGGATACTGATGGGTATTTGTTATTTTTTCCCGGGCTTTTGGAAGTTATGGAATTCCGGAACAGCCTGGATCTTCGGCGATAATCTTGTCAATCATATGTATTATGTCTGGATGAGCTTTGATCATTGGTTGCCGATCTTCAGGATCGATCAGTGGGCCTGGTTTTGTCATCTCTCCGGAGCGTTTGTCATTATCTTTGAAATGTCCTTTATTTTTCTTCTGTTTAAACCCCTCACGCGGTATATCGCCATGATCATGGGGATAGCGTTTCACAATATGACGCTGTTTCTGATGAATATCGATTTTATGGAGCTGCAGATCTGTTATGTGTCATTTTTAAAGTGGGATCGTATCTTTCGCTGGTGCGGTGAAAAGTGGATGGATACGACGATGATTGTTTTATACGATGGAAACTGCAGTTTTTGCCGCAGGGCGATTGCATTCTTGCAAGTGTTTGATGTTTTACATCGTATTGAATATGTTAATTTGCACACATCCGCATCCCAAAATGTTCGCGAGTCCCTCAAGCTGAGTAATGAAGATCTGCTGCATGATATGCATGCCGTCATCGGCACGAAGGTCGTCAAAGGATTTCCTGCCTACCGTAACATTGCAGCGCGCATACCGCTTCTTTGGCCAGTTTGGCCGTTATTATTCTTAGGTCCTGTTCAAAGTATTGGAAACACTATTTATCGCAATGTTGCTGATCATCGATCCTGTCAGTTGTTGCCTAAAAAAGCGTCAATGGTTGAAAAGAAAACCTCGAATATTCTTCTGAATATTGTTGGAGTAATCCTCATAGGGGGCTCTTTATTTTATGGGGCAATTGGCAAGGGATTCGGTTGGCCATTTGCCTGTTATCCAACTTTTTCCGAGATTGCCTGGGATCGTTTTCGCACCATTGAGTGTCAGGTGGTTAATTCTGATGGAACAGAGACAAAATTTGATATTCAAAAGTTAAAAAGCTACATGCCACTTTACAAGCTGGATGGATTAATCGGAAGAACGTTCAGCTTGAAAGATGATGAGCTTCGCAATAAGAAGTTTTTGGCTTTGTGGAGCGTCTTTGTGAAAATTGATCCCAAATTAAAAGAGGCCAGGACTGTCCGATTCTATTTTTCTGAACATTACACGAATCCAGACAAATGGCATTTAAATCCGGTGAAGCGAACATTGGCACATGAGTTTGATGTTAATTAAATTTACGAATTAGGAGATTGTATGTTTAAAAATATCAAAGAAAAACTAAAAGGTCCCTTAACGGCACGCATGTACAAATACTTGATGCGTGAAGCCCAGTATCATTGGGGAAGGAAACCTTTCGGCCCTGAAGAGCTGGAGCTTCTAAACGAAGCTTTGATCTCCCAAAGTCTGTTTGGTGTCGACGGCAAGATGGTCGGCGCCTTTGAGAAAGAATTTGCGGTTTTATACAACGTTCCGTACGCGGTAACTTCTACGTCGGGAACAGCAGCCATTCATACCGCTCTCGGCGCTCTGGATTTTAATCCGGGGGATGAGATCATCACCGCTCCCATCACCGATCTGGGCACGGTCATTCCGATCCTGTATCAAAATGGTGTCCCGGTCTTTGCCGATATTGATGACACCTATAACATGGATCCGCAGGATGTGGAACGCAAGATCACAGACAGGACGCGCGCGATCGTGGTCGTGCATTTGTTCGGGAACCCCTGCAACATGGATGCCATGATGGCGATTTCCCGTAAACATAATATTCCTATTATTGAAGATTGCTCCCAATCCCATTTGACCGAATACAATGGGAAGTATGTCGGCACTATTGGAGAAATAGGGTGTTACAGTTTTCAGCAGTCCAAGCATATGACCACCGGCGATGGCGGTATGACCGTGACTTCCAACAAAGTTCATTATGAGCGCATGAAATTGTTCGTTGATAAGGGGTTTATGCGTAAAGGATGGGGAACGCGTGCTTATGGTTTTCACGCGCCGAATTACCGAATGAATGAACTGACAGCGGCTGTCGGACGTGCGCAATTGCGCAAGGTCAAGGCTGTTGTCGAAAAACGCGCGCGCATGGGCGCCAAAATGACCGAACTTCTCAAGGATGTCGATGAACTGCGCACAGCACCGGTCACTGAAGGCGGCAAACATTCGTTCTGGCTTTATCCGGTCTATCTTAAGTCCGGGAATGTTGAACCTTTCGCCAAGAATATGACGGCATTTGGTTTCTGGTGTGCTGCCGGATACACCGGTAAACCCATCTATTTGTGCACGGAATCTTTAACTGCCAAGAAAACCTACGGCACATCCAAATTCCCGTTTGAATCATCCTATGTCAGCCGCACATATGAATATAAAGAAGGGCTTTGTCCTAAAGCGGAGGAAACATTGACACATCTGGTGACCATGCCTTGGGATGAGAGCTGGAGCGAAGAAAAGGTCGTGAAGGCAGCCCAAGCGTTCAAGGAAACGGTCAGAAAATTGTCCCCCGCGTCTGTTTCTATGGCACAAAAAGAATCGATAGTTGCCGCGCCAGTTGATACAAAGATCACAACCGTCAAGGACGTAAAGAAGGTTCGCATCGGGATCATCGGTTGTGGACAAATGGGGCAGTGGCATTGGGAAGGTTATCGCAAGAATGCCGGTGTTGAGCTTGTGGCATTCGGTGATACAGACGCTACCAAGCCCAGGCCGTTTTTGGAAAAAACACCGGGCCGCATTTACACAGACCACCGCGAGATGATCAAGAATGAAAAACTCGACGGGGTCAGTATCTGCACGATCCCCTCGACACATAAAGGGATCGTGACCGATTTTCTAAAAGCCGGCGTTCATGTGCTGTGCGAGAAACCCTTGGCCATGTCGCTTGCCGAAGCTGAAGAAATGGCCCGCGTGGCCCATGAACATAACCGCGTTCTCTTGACCGCGTTTAAGTTCCGTTATTTCGATGAAGTGCTCGCTGCCAAGAAAATCTTGGAACAGCGCACGCTCGGCAAAGTTTTTAGTTTCCGCCTTATGTTCGGCGGTTACATCGACATGGCCGGCACATGGTTCGTTAACAAGGCTTTATCCGGCGGAGGGATCATTATTGATAATGGTCCGCATGCCTTTGATCTTGTCCGGTATCTTTTAGGTGATATCGCGCAGGTTCAGGCGCGTATCTTTAACGTGCAGGATATTCCGGTTGAAGATACAGCCCAGATCTCATGCCGCCTTCAAAGCGGTGTTAACGGTACGATCGATATCAGCTGGTCGAATCCTGTCTCTTCCCAGAACTATCTTGAAATTTATGCCCAGGAAGGAACGATCATGCTGGATTTTGACGGACTTTCCTACAAATTCAAGACCTGGGATCAATGGAAGCGTATACCGAATCAAGCCACAGCCAAACAGGCCTTTAACCGTCAGCTGGACCATTTTGTGGATGCCATAAACGGAAAAACGCCAAGTGTGACCGTGATGCAGGACGGCATCGCAGCACAGTCACTTATAGAGAAAGCTTATCGTTCAATCCAATAGTCCGAGGGAATTATGATCAAGAATTTATTACAGAAAATCATCGACCGGCGAACTTCCTTGCAAAAAGCGGTGGACTGGGTCAAAAATAACCGCGTCGGCAACACCGGCATTGTGGTGCATCATCTGACCAAAGATCTGACGCCGGAGGTCACGGGATACTTGATCGAGTCGCTGTATAACGCCGGTGAGAAGAATTTTGCCTATGAACTCACACGCTGGGAAATGTCGGTTCAAAAAGCCGATGGTTCTTTTGCGGCCCCGGGTGTTGAAGTGTCATACACATTCGACACCGCCCAGGTCGTGCGCGGATTTCTGGCGGTTGTCGATGACATGCCGGAGGTCAAGCCCCATATTCTTAAAGCCTGCGATTTTATGCTGACACAGATCAATAGTGAAGGCGAGATCAATACGCCGTCCTATGACCTGTGGGTTTTGGAAGGCGGCGCCAAGATATCAAAGTATTGCAATATGTACAACATTGCGCCTCTTTTGAAGGCTGGGCATAAATTCGGCATTGACCGTTATGTTCATTCCGCTGAACTTTGCCGTAAGTTTTATACCAGCCGGCCGGACATCGCTGAGTTCAAACATGACCTGGGCACTCTGTCACATATATTCGGATATATGATGGAGGCCTTGGCTGAATTAGGTGAGAAGGACCTGGCGAAAAAGGGCTTAGATCAGGCGCTTAAGATACAAAAGAAAGATGGAGCTATTCCGGCTTATCCCGGCGTGGATTGGGTCTGTTCAACAGGCATGGCCCAATTGGGGCTGGCTTGGTACAAGATCGGTGATCATGACAATGCGAAACGGATGCTGGAATATTTAGAGAAGCTCCAAAATCCCAGCGGCGGATTTTACGGCAGTTACGGGCAGGGCGGGCAATACTTTGCCGGCAAAGAGATCAGTTGGGCGAATAAGTTCTTTATTG
>CAZLRE010000171.1:0-4384 GCA_964561885.1 uncultured Planctomycetales bacterium
GATGCAGATATCCTGATCTCTGTCACGCCGCCACCGCAAATGCCGGCGACAATGGAAGCGGGGACCATCAACGGATACAGCGTCGGAGAGCCCCGGAACCAGCAGGCTGTGTTCAAAGGGATCGGTGTTCCGGTCATTACAGATTATGAGATCTGGAAAAACAATCCTGAAAAAGTGTTTGGCGTTACAAAAAAGTGGGCTGAAGATAACCCCAATACGCATCTTGCCGTTGTCAAAGCCCTGATCCGGGCCGGCCAATGGCTTGATGCTGATAATGGCAAGAATCGTGCGGAAGCTGCCCGTATCCTGTCAAAACCGGAATATGTCGGCGCTGATTATGAGGTGATCGCAAACAGCATGACCGGTACATTTGAGTATGAAAAAGGAGATAAAAGGTCGCTGCCGGATTTCAACGTGTTTTTCCGTTACAACGCGACCTATCCGTATTATAGCGATGCCATTTGGTACTTGACCCAGATGAGACGATGGGGTCAGATCACTTCGGCCAAGACAGACGATTGGTATATTCAAACAGCCAAAGAGGTTTATCTGCCGGAGATCTGGTTGGCCGCGGCCAAGGAATTGGTCGAGGAAGGCAAGTTGTCGGCTTCCGACATCCCCGAGACGGACGGATTTAAACCGTTGACTAATGAGTTTATTGATGGCGTAAGTTACGACGGACGCCGTCCCAATGATTATTTAAAGACTCTCAAGATCGGCAATAAAGATTAATGTCAGGAAAGGGTGCTGCGGTATGAAAAATAAATTGATCGGGGTCTTGGATATCTGCGGATTTAAATGGATAACGCCTGTTATCCGGATCGCTTCCGGTGAAGATCCCAAAGAACAATTCAGAACATTAGGATCATCGCTGGGTATTCCTTTGGTTGCCTTCGCGCTGTTTCTCGGATTGTGGTCAATGACCGCCTCCCAGATCAATACGAGCCTCGGCAAACTTCCCGGTCCGATCGCTGTTTTGGAACAGTTCAAGAATCTCACGGCCGAATACTTTGAGGAAGGCCGCAAGAAAAAAGAGTTCCATCAAAGACAGCTCGAGCGCAATGCCAAGATCCTGGCTGAAGACCCGACGGCCGAGGTCAAGATCCGCAAATACACAGGCAAGCCCACGTATCTCGATCAGATCTTAACCAGCCTCATGACTGTCTTTACGGGGTTTTTCATTGCCTCGGCCATCGCGCTTCCGTTGGGCGTGATCTGCGGATTAAGCCGTACGGCCATGACCGCGCTTAATCCTTTTATTCAGATCTTCAAGCCGGTTTCCCCGTTGGCATGGTTGCCGCTCGTCACGATGGTGGTCAGCGCTTTGTATACCGAGCCTGTTGATCTATTCCCGAAAGCATTTGTGATATCGGCCATTACCGTATCGTTATGTTCCTTGTGGCCGACTTTGATCAACACCGCTCTGGGCGTATCTTCACTGGATAAAGACTTCATCAATGTCAGCCGGGTATTACAGCTTGGCCACGTGACAAAGATTTTCAAAGTCGTCATACCGGCATCGTTGCCGTATATATTCACCGGCCTGAGGATATCGCTGGGTGTGGGCTGGATGGTTTTGATCGCTGCCGAAATGTTGGCGCAAAATCCGGGGCTCGGGAAGTTTGTCTGGGATGAATTCCAGAACGGAAGCAGTGAATCCCTGGCCAAGATACTTGTTGCGGTATTTACGATCGGTATTATCGGATTTATCCTCGATCGGATCATGGTCATGCTGCAGAAGGCTGTGAGCTTCAATCACGAAACGATCTCGGCTTAAGGCCGTTTCGCCTTTGCGAAACGAGCCTCGTCATTTCCTCTGACATGGAAATGAAGAAAATTGACGGGAGAATTATGGCATTTCTCGAATTGCGCAATGTCAGTAAGAGTTACGGGGATGCAAAGAACCGCACCGATGTCCTGCGCAACATCAGCTTTACGATGCAGGAGGGTGATTTTCTTGCCATCATCGGTTTCTCCGGCAGCGGAAAGACAACGCTCATTTCTTTGATCAGCGGATTGATCGAACCGGACGAGGGGGAGATCCTTATTAACGGAAAACCTGTCGAAGGACCCGGGCCTGACCGCGGATTGGTCTTTCAGAATTATTCCCTGTTGCCGTGGCTGACGGTTTACGAGAATGTCGCGATCGCGGTCAACCATCTGTTTAAGGATTGGACACCGGCGCAGCGCCATGAACATATCGAGAAATATATCGCGATGGTCAATTTAACTCCTGCGAAAGAGAAAAGACCGGCCGAGCTTTCCGGAGGTATGCGCCAGCGCGTGTCGGTGGCCCGCGCCCTTGCCATGAATCCGCAAATGCTTCTGTTGGATGAACCGTTGAGTGCCTTGGATGCGCTCACGCGCGGGACGCTCCAGAGTGAGATCGAACGCATCTGGAGCCGCGACAAAAAAACGGTGATCCTCATCACCAATGACGTGGATGAGGGATTGCTTTTGGCTGACCGCATCATTCCGCTGAATCCCGGTCCGGGCGCGACGTTGGGCCCGGTTTTTGAGGTTGGTCTTGCGCGTCCGCGGGAACGGACCGAGATGAACAACAACGCTCATTACAAGAAATTGCGCAATGAGATCACGAAATATCTTTTGGATGTCGGCGGACAGCGCAGCGTTTCTGATACGGCACAGAAACTTGTTCTCCCGGAACTGGAACCGCTGGACTTGGCCGAAGCGCAGTATGTGATGATCTAACGCTGGGGTACTGGGGATCTGGGGTGCCCCAGGATCCCAGTGTCCCAGTAACCCAGTATTTAAGGAAGCTTATGAGCACCTATCTTGAATTCAGCAATGTTGGAAAAATATACCCGACGCCCAAAGGGCCGTTCGTTGTTTTGGACGGTTTTGACCTGCAGATCGAGAAAGGCGAATTCATTTCGATCATCGGTCATTCGGGATGCGGCAAATCAACAGCGCTGATGATGGCGGCCGGGCTTAACACGGTGACTTCCGGGGATATTTCGCTTGCGAGCCGGCAGATCGTGTCTCCCGGACCTGACCGCGGTGTGGTGTTCCAGTCCCCGAGTTTATTTCCCTGGATGACGGCCTTCGAGAACGTGATGATGGGAGTTGAGAAAGTTTTTGCCCACGGAACGAAGCGACAGCGGGAAGACATTTGCGCGTATTATCTCAACCGCGTTGGTTTGTATGATGCCATGCACAAAAAGGCCCGCGAGCTTTCCAACGGCATGAAACAGCGCGTCGGCATCGCCAGGGCGTTCGCTCTTAAGCCGAAACTGTTGCTTCTGGATGAACCGTTCGGCATGCTGGATTCTTTGACACGCGCCGAGCTTCAGGAAGTGCTCATGGAGATCTGGTTCAAAGAAAAGATAACCACCATTCTTGTCACACATGACGTGGATGAGGCATTGTTCCTTTCCGACCGGGTGGTCATGATGACCAACGGACCGGCCGCGAAAGTCGGGGATATCCTCAATGTGCATTTCCCCAGGCCGCGTCATAAAAAGAGCGTTATTGACCATCCGGATTATTACGATCTGCGCGGAAAGCTGATCGGATTTCTGGAGGGTAATCATATTTCTCATAAACGCCCTGATCAAGCGTTAGCGACTAAGACGTAAACTACAATGATGTAGTGGTGACCATTGACGGTATTGGGATGAGCTATTGATGGATAGTTTGTGATTCCGAAAGGGGTGGGTATGAATTTATTAGAAAAAGTATCGTCATTGCGAGCGACCATAGGGAGTGAAGCAATCTTATACGCGAGTAAGGTTGCTTCGGCCGCTACGTGGCCTCGCAATGACGTCTATTTATTTGTCTTTATTTTTAGCGTACTGATTTTCAATGTTGATCAGGCGCACGCCGGTCCGCTCATTAATAAACACCTGCCGGATCAGCTCAAGATGGATGTGGAGTTCCGTTACCGTCTGGAATACCGCAGCAATTTTGATTTTAATGATGCGGCCAATGATAAGGATGCCTTTCACTTGTACCGCACGCGTGTCGGTTTGAAATTCAATCCGATCAAAGAAGCGGGAGTTTATATTCAAGGTCAGGATTCCCGCATCAGCAACGCGGACACGGTCAACAAGGCATTGTTCGAGAATCAAATGGATATCCG
The DNA here is from genome assembly GCA_964561885.1 of uncultured Planctomycetales bacterium. GTDB lineage: Bacteria > Omnitrophota > Gorgyraeia > Zapsychrales > Fredricksoniimonadaceae > JAGNTT01. The sequence goes on from CAZLRE010000171.1 coordinate 4,103, forward strand.
TCAGTTGTACCTGGATTATGAGGACAATGTGCAGTGGGAGGCATTTCAGATCAATAAAGTCTCCGCGCGTTTCGGCCGTCAGGAATTATCCTACGGCGCTCAGCGTTTGCTTGGCGGATTTGCGTGGTCGAATGTGGCCCAAACCTTCGACGGCGGTAAGCTCGGCGCTCACTTTGTGCCCTTCCATGTGCAGTTCGATGTGTTCGGCGGGGATAAATCACCCATCAAAAGTCCGCGCGAGGGGGATGATCTTTTTGATAAATCCGTCAAGGACCGTCTGGT
>CAZLRE010000172.1:0-1282 GCA_964561885.1 uncultured Planctomycetales bacterium
CGCCGGATAACCTCCGGCCAATGCGCATCCACACAGCGCGGCCGTATCAAAACACGTTCGCCTTTTTTCGGCACAGGGACACTAGAGGCGGGGATCACATCGGCTGACCTGGCCGAACGCAGGGCCTTGGGCAGCATGAGCTCAATGGCCTCGCCCCAGGAACATCCGTAACGCACGCTCATCATACGCGCCAGTTTCAGCGCGTCTTCGGAAAGCAGCGGGGCTTCATCGAGAATAGCTGTGATCGGTTTGATCTTGGGGATAGCGCTTTGCGCCTGAAATCCCACCACCACGCCAAGCCGTTTGGCCGGGCCGAAAGACACAGCCACGCGGTGTCCGACGGATATCCGGCCGCGCCATGCCTCCGGTACGAGATAATCGAACGGACCTTCCACGGGAAGCGCGACCACGATCTGAGCGATGGGATTACGCATAAATCTTCTCACAATGAGTAGGGGCGGGGTTACCCCGCCCCTACATTTTTAAAATATCGCCTGATGTTAACCTTGGGGAGCCGTCCTTGGAGAATCGCTCAACAAATGTTCCGGAATGGGCAGCCTTCCCGCGAAGCCGTCGTCAAAGCCATGATACCACCGCACGTCCGGTTCATCGCTGCGCCAGCACAAAAGCGCTTCCTTTCCGTCGATCAGTGCGGGAAAATCAACCAGCCCCATCTCGAAATTCCAATCTTTGTAATAGCAGCCAAGATTTTCCAATTCATCGATCAAGGATTCCATCTCATCCAAAGTCTTCTGGTAAAAATCCTTCTTTGAATCAGAGACACCATTAGCCATGCTCGCTTTAAGATCACGAGCCTTGGAGAGGATGTCGCCCACGATCCCCTTGATCAGAGGCAACCGCTTATTGGCTTCTTGAGGAGTGAAATACTTTTGAGACATAGCAGACCTGTTGTTCGTCGATCGTTGTTCGCGGCATTCCTTCAGCCAAACGGAACCTACGAGGTTCCGTTTGGCACGATTTATTCTATTTATTCCTAATGATTCTGATAATATCATCCACCGCCCATGGCTTACCGAAGGCTTTTGACCGCGCGCGTTCGTCCTTAAGATCAGCTGCGTTGGAACACAAACGGTTGACCGCCTGCTCGATCTGCTGCAGCCGCAGCAACCCGAGCCCGACGTGAAAACGGTTAAGCACATTCACGTTGTTGGTCTCCTGCCCGGGGATCGCGCTGAAGAACACAAGGACCAGGCCTTTGACCAGAGCCTCGGCGATCGAAAGCCCACCGGGCTTTGTCACCATAATATCAGAAGCCGCCATC
>CAZLRE010000172.1:1292-4327 GCA_964561885.1 uncultured Planctomycetales bacterium
GCCCACAGACCTTCACATGCGGCAGGGCGCGTTTGGACAAGCGTTCATACAATTTTTTATTATGACCGCAGACAACGATCAGCTGGTGTTCTTTAAGGTTATCGATCAGTTCTTCTATAGGTCCGAACCCGAAAGACCCGGTGGCGATAAGCGCGGTCATCGCATGCTCATTAAGACCCAACTGCCGGCGCAATGAAGGCACATCATGATCTTTATGGAACCTGGTATCCGTCGGAATACCGGTCACAAAGGCGCGGTCCTTGGAGACACCCAAGTCAATTAATTTATCGCGGGTAAAATCGCAGGCGCCGGTATAAAAGTCGACCCCTTCATTGATCCAGATGCGGTGGACGTCAAAATCAGTCACAACACACATGACCTTCGACTTGATCTGTCCTGTGCGTTTTAGATATCCCGCCACCTCTGCCGACAAAAATTGCGTGCAGATGACCCAGTCGTATTGCCCTTCCTTGATCAGACGGTGCAATGGCTGAGTATTTATCGCATTATAGATCCTCCGGATGATACGGACAGCAGGCTGAAGCGCCGGGATGTCCATGACCCCAAAAACGAACGCCCACAGCCATGGCATGTGGCTAACGACAAACGTATAAAAATTCGGATAGGAATATTTAAAAAACGGATTGGAATAATCGAGAGCATCGACGATCTTGGCCTCAAAAGACGTCTTGGCCATGATGCCGTTGTAAATGGCCTCAGCGGCTTTCTTATGCCCGGCTCCGGCCGTTACGTGAATGACGAGAATTTTCATGGCGGATGAGATCAACGGCTTCCTTGAGGTTTTTGACGATGAAATCCGGTTTGACCTCCCATTTGCGCATGTAGCGCCGGTCTTCGCGTCCTGAGAGAGCAAAGATCGTTCGGCAGCCGGCAGTGTGTCCTGTTTTGATGTCGGCCTCGGTATCACCGACAAAGAAAGTCTTCTTCGCCGAACGCAGGTTGACCTTCATGAGAGAAAAGGCGCGTTTCAAATTCCCGATCTTGGGTTTGCGGCAATCGCAGCCGGCATTGGATTTGTGCGTGCAGTAAAAACTGCGTCTGATGCGTCCCCCGGCCTTGGTCACGTGCCTGAGCATATGATCGTTAATGCTCTTGAGCTTTGCTTTGGAGAAAAGGCCTTTTCCGACGCCGGCCTGATTGGAAATAATAAAGATCGTATAACCCATTGCGGTGAGATCGCGGATCGCATCCAGCGAACCGGGGATAAAATGAAACTCCTTGACCTTGGTAACATAATTGCCGTTACCAGGGAATTCATTAATAACACCGTCGCGGTCGAGGAAGATAATATTCATAGCAAAACTTACGATGGACGTCCGCTCACTATCGTTCGCTAGGACGAAAGACGATGGACGATCTTTCGTCCCTCGTCCCTCTTCCTTCGTCCTTCAATTTTTTATCCCCTTCTTGATCTCCCAATACTTGGCATAACTGATGATCTGGTACAGAGAGGCAAAAAACGCCACCATGAAGCCGATGAATCCGTCCTTGTATCCGGCCTTGCCGATATAGGAACGGAAGAACCTGTCGACCGTGCGCCAGATGGCCTTGCCCGCGCTCATCTTGCGGCCGGTCTCGATCCACTTCTCGGCTTCAAGCGTTGTCTGTCGGTTGAGGCTTTGAAGGAAATGTTCAAAATCAGGATAACCTTTATGGATGATGTCGGTGGTCAAATGCCCGCATTTTCCGTCGAGAAAGACACGCGGATGGACCTTGACCTCTTCATACTTGAACTTGCTTTTCATGAACAGCCGAAGCTTGCCGGCCGGATACCAGCCCGCGTGCTTGACCCAGTATTTGCCGATGTAATTGCGCAGCGGAATGGAATAAGCCTGAAATTGCGGGTCCGGCAATTTCTTGGCGATCTCTTCGCGAAGTTCGGGGCTGACGATCTCATCCGCATCAAGACTTAACACCCATTCATTCTTGGCCTGTCCATACGACCAGTTGCGATGAACGCCTTCATTCTCCATCCGGCGGTGATAAATGGTGCTCGCGAATTTCTCGGCCAAAGGAACGGTCTTGTCCGTGCTCTGATCATCGACCACAACGATCTCGCTCGCCCAGCCGTAAACGCTGTTGAGGCAGTCCTCAATATTGCGTTCTTCATTCTTGGTTATGACAACAACGGACACCGGAACTTTAGCCATCAGAGAGACTCCTTCAATGCCTGGCACACGGCATCGATTTGCTGGTTGGTGATATGCGGGAACATGGGCAGTGAAAGCACCTCATCGGCGAGCGCTTCGGCGACGGGAAAATCGCCGCGTTTGCCGTTCAATTCTTTATAGGCTTCCTGCAGATGCAGGGGGATCGGATAATGGATGAGCGAACTGACGCCTTTGGATTTCAAAGACTCCATGATGGCTTCGCGCCGGGAGGCCTTCACCCTGACCGCGTAGGTCTGATACACATGCGTGCGGTAGCTTTGAGCCTTGGGAGTGATCACGCCGTTTAATCCTTTTAAAACCTGATTATAGTAGGCTGCCTTCTCACCGCGCATGGCGTTCCAATGATCTAAATGTTTTAGTTTTGCCAAAAGCACGACCGCCTGCACCGTGTCCAGACGGGAATTATATCCTTTGATCTTGTGTTCATATCGTCCCTGGCGTCCATAGTCGCGCAGCATAAGCGCTTTTTGATTGATAGCCGGATCATCGGTCACGATCATGCCGGCATCGCCGAAAGCGCCCAGGCTTTTGGTCGGATAAAAACTGAAACAGGCCACATCGCCCAATGAACCGATGCTTTTGCCTTTGTAGGTGGCCCCGTGCGCCTGCGCGGAATCTTCGATGACCTTGATCCCGTGCTTGCGGGCAACATCCAGGATCTCCGACATATTCGCGGACTGACCATACAAATGAACGGGAATGACGGCCTTGGTTTTCTTGGTAACGGCCTTTTCGAAAGCTTTCGGATCAATATTGTAGGTGTCATTCTCCACGTCGACAAAAACCGGTGTCGCACCGGCATAAGAAACACACAACGCGGTCGCGATGAACGTGAACGTGGGA
>CAZLRE010000173.1:0-4319 GCA_964561885.1 uncultured Planctomycetales bacterium
TCATGTGGCTTAAAAGCCCGATCGGTGTTTTGATCCCGGCCTTGCCTTTACCGTCGACGTTCAGATCGACCTTGATCTGAGTTTCATTGCTCTTTCGCTCGAGCACTGCCCTACGCTCACTCATGACTCATCCTTTCTTACCACTTACCACAGATACTTGCTCAATACGCTATACCACTTATCACTTAAATCTTACGTTAATCGAATCCGCGTGTTTGACCAATCCCTCGATCTTCGCGACCGTATCGATCGGTTCACGCACTTTCTCCAACGCCTTCTTTGAATACGAGATCACGTGGCTTGTTTTCATGAAATCGGAAAGGCAAAGACCGGAGAAAAACCTCGCCGTTCCCAACGTCGGCAGAACGTGGCTCGGACCGGCCGCGTAATCGCCCAGCGCCGTCGGACTGTACGGCCCAAGGAATATGGCGCCCGCGTGTCGGACGTGTTTGGCAATGCTTGCCGGATTGTTCGTCAATATCTGCAAATGTTCCGGCGCGATGCAATTGGCGATCTCGACCGCCTCATCCATGTTCTTGACCAGGATCGCGTAACCGTTGTGCACGCGCTCACGCACATATCTGATCAATTGCTTGGATGTGGTAATGAGGATCGACAGACCGCCGATGTGCTCCATCTGCGCCTCAAGGTCAGCGACCACATATTCCATATTGCTGTAGCGGTTCGCGATCACAACCAGCTCCGTCGGTCCGGCCAGCATGTCGATATCCACATAGCCGAACAGCTGGCGTTTGGCCTCAGTCACATAAATATTTCCCGGGCCGATGATCTTATCCACCCTGGGAACGCTTTTAGTGCCGAAGGCCAGAGCGGCGATCGCCTGCGCCCCGCCCATTTTGTAGATCTCATCGACCTTCAATAAATTAGCGACCGCCAGGATATACGGATTGATATGCCCTTCTTTATTAGGGGGCGTTGCAATGACAACACGTTTGACACCGGCCACGATCGCCGGCACAGCGGTCATATACACCGATGACACCAGCGGCGCTGTTCCGGCCGGGATATAGATCCCGACGGAATCCAGCGGCTTGATCTCTTCCTTTAAAACGATACCGTCGTGGCTTTTGATCCGTCCGGGCTTCTTAAGCTGCTTGCGGTAATAAGCCGAAACATTATTGATGATGATCTTCAGGTGATTGACGAAATCGCTGGTGATGTTCTGGTACGCGCCGCTGATCTCGGCCTCGGGAACACGCAGATTCTTGATCGGTATTTTGGTCTTGTCGAAGCGGCGCGTGTATTTACTGACCGCGGCGTCCCCGTTTAAGCGCACATCATCAATGATCTTGCGCACCTTGTCTTCCACGCGCTGCCGTCGGGCATACGCATGACGGTTGTAAAGCTTCTGAATACCTTCCCCTGACTGTTTTAAAACTTTCATCTTATAACTTTCCTTTGATCAATTGTCCGGCGCGCTCCACCGCGGATTGGATCTTTTCCGGAGATTTGCTCCCGGCCTGGGCCATCTGGGGACGGCCGCCGCCTGAACCGCCCATCAAAGGCGCGACCTCTTTGATCAGTTCTCCGGCGCTTAAACCCTTGGCGATCACATCATCGGTCACAGCGATCAGAAGATGAGCTTCCTGGGGCAGCTGGGAACCCAACACAATGACCGCGGATTTTGATTTTTGTTTGATCGTGTCACAAACCTTACGCAGAATATCCATGGTCGCATTTGCAAACACATGCGTGATGATCTTGACGCCATGAACGTTCGCCGCCGCGTTCAATACTTTGTCGATGTCCTGCACAATGAACGCAAGGCGCATTTTTTCCGTTTCTTTTTCCAGCTCTTTAAGGCGTTTGGCCAACTGCTCAACGTGGCTGGAGACTTCAAGTTCCGGCGCCTTGATCAAAGCCGATGTCCGTCTAAGTTCATTTTCCTGCATGAAGAGATATTCGAACGTGCTCATGCCGGTCAAGGCCTCGATGCGGCGGATGCCCTGGGCCACGGCCGTTTCACTCACGATCTTAAAAGGCCCGATCTGGCCGGTCAGTTTCAAATGTGTGCCGCCGCAAAATTCCTTAGAGAAGGGCCCAATGGTCACGACCCGCACGGTCTCGCCGTATTTCTCGGCAAAAAATGCGAGCGCGCCCGACTGCTTGGCCTTTTCAATGGACATCGTTTCTTTTTTGACCTCATGGCAGCCGAGGATATAGCGGTTGACCTTGTCCTCGATCATCTTGATCTCGTCCGAACCAATGCCCTGCGGATGTGTAAAATCAAAACGCAGGCGGTCGTCCGCCACGAGCGAACCCTGCTGTTTGACATGCGGCCCCAATATCTCACGCAACACCGCCTGGAGCAAATGTGTCGCCGTGTGATTGCGCATAATGGCCAGACGGCGGGCATCATCGATCTGAGCGCCGAGCTTAGCACCCACCCGGACCATTCCTTCTTCAATGACCGCGTCATGGATGTAAATGTCATTGGCTTTCTGGGTGTCATTGACCCGGATACGGACCTTGGGCGCCCACAGCGTTCCGGTGTCACCGATCTGTCCGCCGGATTCCGCGTAAAAAACCGTGTTGTCCAAAATAATCTTGACCGAATCGCCTTCTCTGGCCTCCTGGACTTCCTGATCGTCCTTGTACATCTTAAGGACCGCGCCTTCGCAGGACTCGTGATCGTAGCCCAAAAATTTTGTCCTTGGGACATCCGCATTAATGACCAAACCCGCGAAGACATCGCCGGTCATTTTGCTGCCGACACGAGATTTCTCTCTTTGCTGGTCCATACGTCTGTTGATCATCTCGGGAACTTTAAGAGTGATCAATTCTTTTTCCTGCTGACTAATTTTTGAGTTAGCGGCTGTCGACTGGGTTACGGTCATAATGACCGGCAAAGTCAAACCATAGGTATCCCGATAAAGAAAGCCCAACTTCCCCATTTCTTCTATCTTTTGCTCAACAGACATTGTCGGCTGGTTCACTATGCTCTTGAATTGTGCTTCCAACTCCGGGATACGTTCTTTGCGGACCTTCAAATAAGATTCCTCAACCCCTCGGATGATACTGGCCACCTCAAATTCCTTGGCCATCAGTTCCGGATAGGCGAATTTCATCGACTCAACGACCGCGTGGACCAGCTGATGTCCGATGGGCTGCTTCGCGCCATGGGTCACGGCCAGATCGGCGATGTTGATGATCAGTTTCTTCATCACATATCCGCGCCCCTCATTTGATGGAACAACACCGTCCGCTAGACCGAACGTGACCGCCCGCATGTGATCGGCAATGATACGGCTTTCGACCGTCGGAACACTCGGCAGGATGGCTTTCACTTCCTTTAAGATCGGTTCGAACAGGTCGGTCTCATAATTGCTTTTCTTGCCCTGGATGACCGCGGCCAGACGCTCTAACCCCATGCCGGTATCGATATTCTTGGCCGGCAAAGGATCGAGCACGCCGCCGTCCTTGCGGTTAAATTGCGTGAAGACCAGGTTCCAAACTTCAGTGAACCGTCCGCAACTGCAGTCAGGGTCGCAATGCTTGTTGGTGCATTTCGGATTGACCCCGTAATCATAAAAGATCTCGGAACACGGACCGCACGGACCGTTGGGACCTGATTCCTTCGCGTTCGACGGCCAGAAGTTGCTTTTATCACCCAAACGGACCAAACGTTCCTTGGGAAGGCGGATCTCATTAAGCCAGATGCTTTCTGCCTCAGCGTCGTCCTTATAAACCGAAACCCACAATCTTTCTTTCGGGATCTTCAAGACATCGGTCATGAACTCCCAGGCCCAGATGATGGCGTCTTTCTTGAAATAATCGCCGAATGAAAAATTCCCGAGCATTTCAAAGAAGGTGTGGTGGCAATCGGTCTTTCCGACGACATCCAGATCGTCCGTTCTTAAGCATTTCTGGCAGGACGCCGCGCGGGTGTAACCCTCAATGCGGCCCAGGAACTGGGGTTTGAACTGCTGCATGCCAGCGGTCGTAAAGAGCACGGTGGGGTCATCTTTGGGCACCAGAGAATCGCTCGCAACAACGGTATGCCCTTTGGAACGGAAAAACTCGAGGAATTTCTTTCTTATGTCATTGGTCGTCATATGTTTTTTATTGCCTTTTTGATCACGTCCAGATTAAAACCTCTTCTTGCCAGGAAATCAAAAACTTTCCGCTTGCGCTTAACAGGGTCGTCATCTTTATAACGGGATGCCCGGCGGCTGGCCATATCCGCTAACATTTCGCTTTGGTCCGCGCCGTCAAAGGCCGCATGTAATTCCTCGGCGATGATCTCTTCCTCGATCCCTTTTTGCCTTAGCTCAAGCCGGATGCGCTGCTGACCGAAC
>CAZLRE010000174.1:0-1465 GCA_964561885.1 uncultured Planctomycetales bacterium
TGGACCTTCTGGAGAAATATTTCTTATCGCTGACATCCTCATTTGCAGGCAAGGTGGTAAGCCCCCAGTGGGGCCTGACCTCCCGGGAGATCGAGATCTGCGACATGATCAAAAACGGGCTTTCGACCAAGGCCATTGCCGATCTTCTGTCGGTGTCCACCCGGACGGTTGAGCATCACCGGGACCATATCCGCAAGAAGCTCGGGCTTGATAAGAAGGGAATTAACCTGGTCGGTTATCTGAAGACCTTGTAGTACCTATACGAATAGGTATTCCATAGGTGTTAAGAAAATATGAAGACGGCTTTAGGGTTTTGTGTCGTCGGGAAGATGTGGTCTTTGTGCAGGCACGGCAAGTTTCAAACAGGTCAAGGATGTTGGGCGTGAACTTTGCCCGTCGGAATTAAAAACGTTGGGTGCCGTCTTGAAATTGGGTATTGACGCTTTTCTCAGGCTGAATATACTTAACTCATTGCAAAGAACTAAGGCGCTGAAGCCGTAGTTTGAAGTGTTTAAAGGACATTGAAGCCCAATACAGCCGCGAGGCCTATTGGGTTTTTTATTTTGGTTGAAACAACGCGGTTTTAGGACGTTGACGTCCCATCTTCAGTTGGTCTGGAGGTGGGACTTTTTTTTGCTCCGGAGGCTGGAATGAAGAAAAAAATAGCGGTCATAGGAAACGGAATGGCAGGGGCCAGGGTGGTCGAAGAGATCATGGGCCGGGTGCCGGAGAAATTCGAGTTTGTCATGTTCGGGGCCGAGCCTTACGGGAATTACAACCGCATCCTGTTAAGCAATGTGTTAAACCAGACCCAGGAACCGGAAGACATCTTCATCAATCCGCTCAACTGGTATAAAGAGAACAACATCAAACTGCACGCCGGGGTCAAGGTGTTCCAGATCGATACCGTGCGCAAGATCATTTTTGCCAGGGAACTTCTTCCTCAGGCCGCGGCCTATGAGGTGCACACACAGGAGTCGTTGCGCGGGGATATTATCGAAGAAAGCTATGATTATGCCATTATCGCGATCGGTTCCCGTCCGTTCGTTCCGCCGATGGAAGGATTCGGCGGTCAGGGCACATTTCTTTTCAGGACCATTGATGACTGCGACCGTATTGCGGAATATGCCAAAGGCTGCAAGAAAGCGGTCGTGATCGGCGGCGGGCTTTTAGGTTTGGAAGCCGCCCGGGGTTTGATGACCCACCATCTGGAAGTGACTATTGTTGAAGCGGCCCCGCAATTGATGCCTGCCCAATTGGATGCCGAATCCGCTCAGATGCTTAAGCGCACATTAGAGGCCATGGGGCTTTTGGTGTTGGTGGACCGCAAAACAGCGCAGATCCAAAGCGTTGACGGACAGATCCGATCGCTCATTTTCTCCGACGGCGCAACCCTTGCGACCGACATGGTTGTGGTGAGCGCCGGCATCCGGCCTATCACCGAACTTGCCAAGGCCTCCGGATT
>CAZLRE010000174.1:1475-4297 GCA_964561885.1 uncultured Planctomycetales bacterium
CCGGATTGGTTGTCAATAAAGGCATTGTCTGCAATGACCAGATGCAGACGAGCGATCCGTCCATTTTCGCGCTCGGGGAATGCGTTGAGCATCGCGGGAAATTATACGGTCTGGTTGAACCCATCTGGGAACAGGCGCGCGCCATGGCGGATGTCATAAGCGAATTTAATCCCGAGGCGGCTTATGTGGGTTCCAAACTCGGCACAAAATTGAAGGTCATGGGTGTAGATCTGGTCTCGCTCGGAGAGAAAGACGCCAAAGAACCAACCGATGAAATCGTCATCTACCGTGAACCCAACCGCGGCATTTACAAGAAGCTGGTCATTCGTGACAACAAACTTTTGGGAGCGATCCTTCTGGGTGATACGGACACCGCGGATGCGCTTATTCAGATATTTAATAATGAACAGACCTTGCCGGAAAATCGCTCGGAACTTTTATTCGGGACAGTTAAAGGGACGTCGCTGATTAAGGCGGCTGATCTTCCGGACAATGCCCAGATCTGCAATTGCAACGGTGTGTGCAAGAAAACCATTGTCGCGGCCATTGATGCCGGCGCGCAGACCGTGGCCTCCGTGGGCGCCAAAACCAAAGCTGGCAAGGGATGCGGGTCCTGCCGCAGCATGATCGCCCAGATCATTGAATCCTGCGTGGGGCAAGTTTCCTATGATCCGAGCGAACATTATTATGTGCCCGGTGTCGCGCTTGAGAAATCACAACTGGTCGCCGAGATCCGCGCCCGCGGGCTTAAATCTGTCAGCGCTGTGTTCCAGGAGCTTGCCGATGGTGTTGAAGACCCCGACAGCAAGATCGGTTTGGCGTCATTATTGAAAACCATTTGGGCGGATCAATATGATGATGAGCGTGACGCGCGGTTCATCAACGACCGTGTTCACGCCAACATCCAGAAGGACGGGACCTATTCTGTTGTTCCGCGCATTTATGCCGGTGTCACATCCGCTGATGAGCTTTTGCGCATCGCCCAGGCCGCGGTCAAATACAACGTCAAGATGGTGAAATTCACCGGAGGACAGCGCATCGATCTTTTGGGCGTCAAGAAGGCCGACCTGCCTAAGATCTGGAAAGATCTCGACATGCCCAGCGGGCACGCCTACACCAAGGCCTTTCGCACCTGCAAGAGCTGCGTCGGAACAGATTTCTGCCGTTATGGTTTGGGGGATTCCATCGCGCTTGCGGATAAGATCGAACGCCGGTTTCAGGGCATTGAGTCCCCGCACAAGATGAAACTTGCCACCGCAGGCTGTCCGCGCAATTGTTCCGAGGCCTATGTGAAGGACATCGGCGCGGTCGCGATCGGCGAAGATAAATGGGAGATCTACATCGGCGGCGCTGCCGGCGCATCGGTGCGCAAGGGCGATCTGTTATGCACGGTCACGGGCCATGATGAATCGGTTAAGATGATCGGCCGGTTCATGCAGTATTACCGCGAACACGGAAAATATCTCGAGAGAACTTACGGATTTTTAGAACGCATCGGTATCGACACGTTACGCAGCATTTTGGTTGAGGATTCTTTAGGCATCTGCGCGCAGCTGGATGAACGCATTCAGAAAGCAGTGGATGCGTTCAAAGATCCCTGGAAAGAAGCTGATGTGCCGGCGTATCAGGGGCAATTCGCAGGGCCGCAACTCATCGAAGTTTTAAAGCAAGCCGAAAACAACGGCTAGGAGGTCACGATGGAAAATATTGTGCATATCAATTTAGGACCGGTTGATTATATCCCGCTCGGGCAGGGATTGTGCTTCGTGGTCCTGGATACCGAGATCGCGGTCATCCGTTCAAGAACAGGAAAAGTTTTTGCCATCGAGAACCGCTGCCCGCATCGCCAGGGGCCGTTGTCTGAAGGGATCATCGGTAACGGGAAAGTGGTTTGTCCTCTGCACGGGCATAAATTCGATCTGGCCACAGGCCAGGGCAGTGAAGGACAAGAATGCGTGAAGGTTTTTAAAACATGGATCGATAAAGGCAGTGTGATCGTTGAGTTCAGTTATCCGATCGTCAACGTCACCAATCATCAGCAAAAGCCGTCTTTAAACTAATTTAACCGGAGGTGTTCATGATTAAACAACTATTCGTTAAATTGATGTCGAGGATTTCGTCATTGCGAGTGACCCGCTTTGCGGGGAGCGAAGCAATCTTATGCGCTAATAAGATCGCTTCGGCCTGCGGCCTCGCAATGAGTGGAAGTGCCTATATAAAGGAAAGGTTTTCTTTGGTAAAAACAGTTGTCATGTTTTTAGCGGTAGTTCTTGGCGTGACATTGGCATCGCCTTCCTTTGCCGGCAAGATGCTCGAGAAAGATGAACTGACCATCGGTTTTATTAAACTGACGGATTGCGCTCCGCTGGTGATCGCCAAAGAAAAAGGTTTTTTTGAAGATGAAGGTCTTTATGTGACCCTGCAGGCCCAGGCCAATTGGAAGGTCATTTTAGACAGGGTCATCGACGGACAGTTGGACGGCGCGCACATGCTGGCAGGACAGCCGCTGGGGGCGAGTATCGGATTTGGAACATCGGCCAAAGTCGTGACGGCATTTAGCATGGACTTAAACGGCAACGGGATCACCGTTTCCAACGAGGTTTGGGATCTGATGAAGCCCGGCCTTAAAATGGAGGACGGCAAACCCGTTCATCCGATCACAGCGGAAGCGCTCAAGCCTGCCCTTGCCAAATTCAAAGAGGACGGTAAGGAGTTCAAGATGGGCATGGTCTTTCCGGTATCCACCCATAATTATGAATTGCGTTATTGGCTTGCAGCCGGCGGGATCAATCCGGGTTTTTATACCGAGACAGATATTACCG
>CAZLRE010000175.1:0-226 GCA_964561885.1 uncultured Planctomycetales bacterium
GATGATAACGGCACAGAAACAAAAACATCATTTCCCTTCCTTAAAACTTTCGTACCTGTATTCCGGATGTAATCCCTTGAATCCCGGACAACAGGATAAAACTCACGGTCCAACTCGATACGCAATTTGGGCATCTCACTAAACACAACATCTTGCCGGTATCCAAAGAGGGTTAATTCTATTTTAAGATCTTTTGCCGTCTGGTTCAACCGCGCGCGTATGTTCA
>CAZLRE010000175.1:236-4269 GCA_964561885.1 uncultured Planctomycetales bacterium
CGGCGGTCGCCCACACACCCGCCGGATAAACATGTCGCCTGCTGTGCTGCCAATCGCCCCCAAACTTCGTCGTTCAATACCTGGGACGTTAGTTGAGTTTCGGCGATCTGGGCAAACGGCTCGTTGAGGCGAACATAACTATAGAGAAAATTCGGTTTATACGGGATCTGTGTCCGATACAATCCGATCGCGCTTTTTTTGTGCTCGATCTGCCCGGCGCTCAGTTCATAATTCCCCCACCGGCTGTCTTTGAACATCAAATGCGGATCATATTCCATCCGATGGTCCGGGAAATAACCGATCGGGCGCGGCCAATTGATGGCATGAACAAAATAGGCGTAAACCAAAACATCCTGCAACTGAGCTCCGAGCTCCCACAAAGCGACTTTCAGGAACAAATACGCTGCCTGATGATCATCATTCATGTCCGCCGGATGAGTCACAAAAATAACAGTGGGTTTAAAGTCCAGAAGCGTTTTTTTAAAATCCTCCAGAATGCTCTGGGCGTTGTACAAAGCACCGGGCGACAATGTTCCCTGATAAGGCACTCGCTCTGACCCGGTTAAAGTGCCGCGGTATGCCTTGGACGTTTTCCAATAGGCCTTGAACATTTGCAAAGTTCCATAATCGGGGTAACCCAAAAAAACCACCTGGTCTTGCTTTAACCCCAAATGTTGTGCCGCATCAGCAGCTTCCTTTTGCCTTAATTCTCCCATCGCCAAAGCTTGCCGTTTAGAAAGCACCGGATATTTTTTGTAATAGAGAAACGCCAGCGAATTGCTGTCGCCATTGGTCAGATACATGACCTTGACGGGAATGTTCAGCCGCAGCGCCTCCTGGATCACGCCGGCCGCACCGATCGTCTCATCATCAGGATGAGGCGCGATGACCAGAACCCGGTCACTTGAAGCAAAGGACAACTTCCACGCCTGTTCGTTCGCCTCCAGACAAACGCTGTTGAAAACACATACCCAAACAAGAACCGCCAGGGATATCTTTTTCATGGCTTCCAAATCTCTGGGATAGCGGTCAGGGGTTGATTGAGAACGACCCCTGAAATCCCAACGGCAACAACGACCAAATAAAACACGAACGCTCCGTGCAGAAAATAATACGCATACCTATTGTATTGCCTGACGGAACATATGCCTTGAATGGTTAAAATCAGCAACATGGGACATAGGAAAAGCGCGGTCCTCGGCACGCCAAAAGGATATTTCTGCAATGCCCCGGCCAAAGCAAGCTCAAGAAAAACAACCAATGCGATCGTCGGCACTGAGCACACCCGCCATTTGCTCTCCTTAATAACATGGAAAAAGCCTGCGAACATATAGACAAAACCGAACAACATAAAAATACGCGCGATCTTCCGAAAGACTTTCGGCAGTTCAACGAACCAGCGTGAAAAAAGATTATTGACCCCCTCTCCGAAGGTCTGAAAGAAATCCTTGATCGAATGAGTAGCGATAAAATAATCATTAAAACCGTTGGTGACAGCCTCTACCGGTCTTAGACGAACATCGAACTGATAAGAGACGGCAACACAAACGCATATGGACAAAAGATAAACCAGAATATATCTGGCTTGTGAACGGTCTTTTTTAAAATCAAGACATAAATTCCACAAAGGAAAAACCAGAAAGAAATACGCCGGATAGGAAAAAAAGACCGCCAACGGCAACAGCGCGAGGATTGCCATATACCTAAGACCGCCGAAGGAACGCAATTGTACCTGACTATAAAGAAACCACACAAATAACCCGGAGAGCAAAACATCCATAGAATATTGCTTAAGCTCAGCGGAATAATAGATCAGCGGAATCGATGCGCACCAGCAGAGAATGAACGTCAAATACTTAGGCGGATCCTTCAATTCTCTGCGGGCAACGCGCAACCAAATCGCGAATGCCACCATCATGCATACGAACGGAAAGAACCGCAGACTTAACGTGTAATTCCCGAAATATTTCGCAAAAGACTGAATGAAGAATAAATAAACGCGGGGAAACACCTGTCCGGTCTGAAGTGTCGAGTCAAACAGCTCTGACGGCTTTAGAAATCGGATACTGTCGAGCACCGCGAGTTCATCATTCCAAAGCGAACGCGCGGCCAAAAAGTGGACCGTGCACATACTGACATACCAAGTGACCAATAAAATGAACGCCGCACGATAGAAAAAGTTGATATTCAAGACCGTCATTGCTCCCAAAATGTTTAGTTCAAAAACGCTGTCATTATATCAAAGCGAACTTGAAACAGCCGGATTTTCCGTAAAGAAAAACAATCAATTGGTTCAAGCTCATGTTTTGTTTTGGTATAATTATTCTAGATCTAATAGGGGCGGGGTTACACCGCCCCTACATCATTTAATACTATATCGATAAAATTCTCATGCCCAAAGATCTTGAACCAAAACTGATAACCGCCATTAGAGAAGGCTACACACTCCCGACCTTCTTGCGCGACCTTGGAGCCGGCATCATTGTCGGCATTGTCGCTCTTCCCTTGTCGATCGCCTTTGCCATCGCCTCAGGCGTCAAACCGGAGCAAGGCATCATCACTGCGGTGGTCGCCGGATTTCTCATTTCCGCTTTAAGCGGCAGCCGTTTTCAGATCGGCGGGCCGACCGGCGCGTTTATCGTCATCGTGTATGACATCGTACAGAAATACGGCTACGACGGCCTTGCCACCGCCACGATCATGGCCGGTGTCCTTTTGGTAGTCATGGGTTTGGCGCGCATGGGCGATGCCATCAAATTCATCCCCTATCCGGTGACGATAGGATTCACCTCAGGGATCGCGCTCATCATCTTTTCAAGTCAGATCAAGGATTTTCTGGGACTCGATATTGTTCATCTGCCCGACCGGTTCATCCCGAAATGGTCGGCTTATCTTCAAAATCTATCGAGCGTAGATCCTGCATCATTATCCCTGGGCGCGCTGACGATCTTTATCGTGGCCTTCTGGCCGAGGGTGACCAAACGCCTGCCCGGCCCCTTGGTCGCGATCGTTGTGTGTACTGCTCTGGTTTACTATTTGAAAATACCGGTCGATACCATCGGCAGCCGTTTCGGCGAGGTTCCCAACCATTTTCCCGCACCGCGCCTTCCGGCCTTCAATTTAGAGATCATAACCAAACTCTCATCCCCTGCACTGGCCATTGCACTTTTGGCCGGGATCGAATCGCTTCTCTCCGCGGTCGTTGCCGACGGCATGACCGGACGCCGCCACCGTTCCAACATTGAACTCATCGCTCAAGGCGTTGCTAATATCGCGTCCCCCATTTTCTCCGGCATCCCTGCGACAGGCGCCATCGCGCGCACCGCCACCAACATCAAAAACGGCGGGCAGACCCCGGTGGCGGGCATCATTCATGCCTTCACGGTTTTTGTGCTGTTTATGTTCTTCGGGAAATTAGCTGCGCTTATCCCGATGGCCACGCTTGCCGGCATCCTGATCGTGGTGGCTTACAACATGAGCGAGATACACCTGTTCGTCAAAATGCTGCGCGCGCCCAGAGGCGATGTTCTGGTTTTGGTCATCACATTTCTTCTGACCGTTCTGGTGGACCTCACCGTTGCCATTGAAGTGGGCGTTGTGCTTGCCGCATTTTTGTTCATGCATCGGGTGGTTGCGACCACCCAGATCGGTTACACCACAGGTTCGCTGGAAGAGGAAGATCCAAACGACCCATTTGCCATCTCCAAACGGACAGTGCCTAAAGGTGTTGAGGTCTTTGAGATCGACGGGCCGTTCTTCTTCGGCGCGGCTGACAAATTCCGGGACATGCTGCGCGAGATTCAGAACAAACCGAAGATCCTCATATTGAGAATGCGCCATGTCCCTTCCATCGACGCCACCGGCATGCGCGCGCTGGAAGACCTGCATGAGCAAGCCGTTAAAGAAAAGACCCAGATCATCATTTCCGGCATGAGCGACACGCTCTTCGAACGTCTGAAGCATTTTGGGTTCGTTGAAAAGATCGGAGAATCCTTCATCCACAAGAATATCGACCAGGCCCTGGATCACGCCC
>CAZLRE010000176.1:0-4263 GCA_964561885.1 uncultured Planctomycetales bacterium
ATTTTGGGAAGATCCAGATCTTTGCGGGCAACTATTCGTTCTGGGTTGAAGCAAGCCAGTTGGCGTCGCGTCAGCGTTCGGAATCCAATAAAAAGATCGAAGACAAACGCAAAGAACTTGAAGATTTTATCGCCCGTTTCAGCGCGAACGCTTCCAAGGCCAAGCAGGCGACTTCCCGCAAGAAGATCCTTGCCAATCTCAACGTTGAGACGATCAAGCCTTCCAGCCGAAAATATCCCTACGTTGGTTTTAAGTTCGAACGCGAAGCTGGCAACGATATTCTGGATGTTTCCGATCTTGCCAAAACAGTTGACGGGCAGTTGATGTTCAAAGATTTTCGTTTGCATGCCGGCAAGGGAGAGAAGATCGCATTGATCGGCCGTTTCGACAAGGCCAAGACGTCATTATTTCAGATCTTAATGGGAGAGATGCCTCAAGACCACGGGACATTCAAATGGGGATTCTCCACATCGCGCGCGTATTTTCCGAAAGACAACAAATCCTACTTTGATAATGATCTTAACTTGATCGACTGGCTGCGGCAGTACTCGGAGAACAAGGATGAGAATTTTATCCGAGGATTTCTGGGGCGCATGCTGTTCTCCGGTGAGGAATCGCTCAAATCCGCCCGTGTCCTTTCCGGCGGGGAAAAGGTGCGCTGTATGCTCTCGCGCATGATGTTAGTCGGCGCCAATGTGCTCATTCTTGATGAGCCAACTAACCATTTGGACCTTGAGTCGATCATGGCGTTAAACGACGGATTAAAAGATTTTAAAGGGACCGTGCTTTTCGCCTCTCACGACCATCAGTTCGTTCAGACGGTGGCCAACCGCATCATCGAGATCACGCCCAACGGCTACATCGACCAAATGGGTACGACCCTTGATGAATATCTGGAGAACGATACCATCCACAAGCGCCGTGAAGCGCTGTATGAGGAACAGATCCCTATTTATCGGTAGATCCGGTCTTGCACCTTGATGCGCCGGTTAATTCCGGCGCTTTCTGTGAATGATCAAAGCCCTGCCGTATACCGGCGGGGCTTTTTCTTTATCCCGGATTTTGCAGTGCAAAATCCGCCCAGGCCCCTGGGCCTGGGTCAACCGATTAAACCTCTTTGAGGTTTAATCGCGACTGTTGAGGTAAAACCCGGATTTCTTTCTGGAAAACTCAGAACGCAAACTTATTGAAGTTTCACCGACATCCAGGAAAAATCCGGGTTTAAGATATTTATCTTGTTTCCGTCTAGAGTTAGCGATAAAATTGACGTACTTTTCTAACGTTCCCGATCGTATGAAAACAAGAGAACATCAGTCAATTATTTCTGTTCGAACGGCATGGTGCCGGGCTTTGCTCTGGAGCTGTTTACTGGTCTTTGGTTTTTCCGGACCTTCCTTCGCCGACCAGGAGAATTCCATCAGGCTCATCGAGAATTATCTTCGGTCCGTGGACGCCGATGAACCTTCACGCATCAAGGCAGCGTGGAACGCCCTGAATCAGGACCAGGAAGCCTTGGATCATATGCAGAAAACCATGCCAAGGCTGGCATATTTATTTCGTGTGAGGGGTTTGTACATGCAGATCCAGGAATTGCAGGCCGAACGGCCGGAATTATTCGGAGGGAATAACCCGTCGGTCTCGGTCGCGCGATCAGTGCAGACATTAAGAAAAGATCTCTCGCCGCAAGCGATCAGTCAGGTCGAGAAATTCTCAACCAGCCCAGATGACCGCTCCCGCAGACGCACCAATCAGGACATTGTTCAGGAGGCCCGGGGCCGCCCGTTGCAGGACAACCGCACGATCGCGTTATCGAATCCCAACCAGAACCGGCTTGGCAATGTTCAGTACATCAAAAACCGGCTTGATTTTTTATATTCCCAGAAATTCCAGGAGGTGCCTGAAGAACTGGTTCCCCGGGGAAATTCTTTTCCAAAAACAAGGCCCGGAGCAGAGGTCGATGTGCGCATACAGGGATTGTCGAGCGAAGTGTCCCTTCGCAAAACATCAACGCGTGAAGCGGTCTTTGATATCCTTTTAAACGGACGTGTGGTCATCAACCGGCTTGATCTGTTAGATTCTGAGGAATCGGTAAATTTATATTTTGAACCAGGCATGAACACGCTGACGTTGGTCCATGTCGACCGTCCGGCACGCTCCGGAGTTTCGTTGATCGCAGATTTTAAACAGTCTGTCGGAGGTCAACAGCAGATATTTCTGGATTTCACGCCGGGTGCATCCAGGGTTCTCCAGGTCGAAGCCGTGCCTTAACATACGAGGGAGGTTCAATCGTGGAACAGCGGATCAAAAAAGATATTCAGGAAATGCTGCGGGGCATCAAAGTCAGCAAGATTATGACCACGCGGGTGTTTTCGATCAGGCAAGATGCCAATTTAAGTCAGGCGGTGCGTTTGTTCACCGATCAGAACCTCACGCATTTACCTGTCGTGGATTCGAACAATAAGGTCGTTGGGCTTTTAAGCCATATGTATATTTACAAGACCCAGGCGCCGCGCAGGTTTATCGAGGGGGAAGTGACCCCGGCCGAGGACATGCTCATCGACGGCGATGGATTTTACCTTAAAGAAACTCTGGACCGTTTTTATTTAAAGAACATCATGAAACCAGACCCAATGACCGTTCATTTGGATGAAAGCCTTGCCATCGTGGTGCACGCCATGGCCAACCGACGGATCGGATGCATTCCGGTGGTCGATGATCTGAAGAATCTGGTGGGAATAATCACCAATCAGGATGTGATCAATTTTCTGGCGATGATGCTGATCTAGGAGAGAGTTTTGTTATTCCGGGAACGTTTGGTTATTTCATTGCTGTTGATATTCGCGATCTTAAGTTTCGTGGATATCTTGACGCCCAAGGGCAACGAATTTTGGGAACGATATGTCGGCTTTCCAGGCCGGTATGCCATCATGCAGGGCGAGAAGGTCGGTTATGTCAACGGACGCTGCCGGCTGATCATTGCACCCAAGTTCGACCAGGGCGCGAATTATTTCAAGGACGGGATATCTCCGGTCGAGCTCAGCGGCCGCTGGGGTTACATCAATTCCAAAGGCAAATGGGTGATCGCGCCCAAGTTTTTGTGGGCCGGTGAATTTAAAGAGGACAGGGCTTATGTCTTTGTTCCCTCGGCCGAACGCAAAGGTTTGCTTAAATACGGTTATATCGACCCGGCCGGACAGCTGGTGATCCCGGCTCTCTATGCCCGCGCGCATGATTTCTCGGAAGGCGCAGCAGCGGTCATGACCGCAGGACGCTGGGGGTTCATCGATCTTCAGGGACAATGGCTCAATGCCCAGCGTTTTGATGATGTCAAAGATTTCTCCGAAGGTCTGGCCGCGGCCAAAGAACAGGGGAAGTGGGGTTTCGTCGACCGTTCAGGTATTTTTATTGTCCGCCCCCAGTTTGATGAAGTCAAACCGTTCGCCCAAGGTTTAGCGCCGGCCAAGATCAATTCCAAATGGGGTTATATCGACCGCACGGGCCAGTGGGTCCTTGAACCGCAATGGGCCATGGCCAACGGATTTTCTTTTGATCGGGCCATCGCCGACGGTCATTATATCGACAAGACCGGCAAGATCGTTGTTAACGGCGGGAATTTTGGTGAACTCACTGACTTCTCCGAAGGTTTTGCCGCTGTTGAAGTCCCTGCGAAAACACGTTATGAGAACAGTAAATGGGGATATATCGATCCGAATGGGAAATTCCTGATCGCTCCTCGTTTTGAACTGGCCAGGCCGTTTAAAGGCGGGCTCGCCCGTGTGAGCAAGGACAAGAACGGTCTGCAGCGCGGGTATGCGTTTACCGACGGAAGGCTTGTCTGGGACCCTGCGGATTGGGAGAAATCCGCGACGTACAACCGTAATGTCCGGGTCGCGCAGACGGTCGGCTGGGTCTTTTTTGGGCTTATTGTTCTGCAGTTCTTAAGGAACCGCAACCGAAAACTCTATACTGTTCGTACGATCACATAGGAAATCATGCATGATCTTTGACCACCTCGGACATTTGAATCGTTACAGCATCCCGTATCTTGTTTATGTGCAGGAATTTTTGTCCCACGGGGACCTTTACACGTTGACAGAACCCGAGATCGAACTTTGCGGCCGCGATGTATTTGTGCGCATCATGCGTTATGTCCCGAAACACGCCAGCCATAATAAATTCGAAACGCACCGCACCTACGCGGATATTCAGGTCGTTCTTCAGGGCCGCGAACTGATGCAGGTGGCCCCATCCGAAGAGCTCAAG
>CAZLRE010000177.1:0-4260 GCA_964561885.1 uncultured Planctomycetales bacterium
CCATGGCTTCGCCTCCGCAGCGGGCATAACGCGCCATCTCGGCCCACGGATGGATCTCGCAGAGCAATTCCGCCAGCTCCACTTCTTCCGGACAATTGAGGGATGCGCTGTTGCCGTTTCGCACCGCTTCGCACACCGCGGCATCCACATCAGGGTCGGCGAACCCAAGCACATTGGCGCCGATGCCGCAGATGCTCATGTCAATGTATTTGCGGCCGTCGAGATCCCACGTCTCAACACCTTTGGCTTTGGAGAAATACCCCGGCCATTGACCGGGCGCGAACATCTCCGGACGCTTCGAAAGAAGCTGGGTGACTCCGGGAATGCGCTTGCGCGCCCGCTGTTGGTATTCCAAACTCTTTGAGATTGTTGTTTTCGTCATAATTCCTTACGCCGGTCTGTATCCGGGCAGACAATGCTCGCGGTTCTTCTCATAAATTTCAGGATTTTGTCTCAGAAAATCCAGAACATCCCCCATGGTGAAGGACGGATTTACTTTGTATAACGCCTGAATGACCCGTGTCACCATTTCAAAATCCGCTGGATAATCAACGGTCAAACGAAATGAAGAAAGATCTTCCGCAAGATCATGGCGATGCAGTTTGAAAATCTGCGGATTCTGCCAGAAATAATAGGTCACATGCTCTCTGTCCGCTGGCTTTGATGCCTCTTGCCACAACTTATGAAATGCGTTGAAAGAAAAAACTTCCACATCCATGCCATCGGGAAAAGTTCCCGGCGGCGGTTCGGTGTTAGCCCCGTAATCGCAACCCGCTTGCAAGAACGCGCTGACCACCGCATCGATGACCGCCGGATCGATCAACGGACAATCAGCTGTCAATCGAACGATGACATCAGCGCCCGCCGACTTGGCGGCCTGATAATAACGGTCCGTCACATCCTCCAGATTCCCACGGAAACATTCGACCCCTTCTCTGCGGCAGAATTCCGCGACCGGGTCATCCGAAGGGTCGGTGCTCGTCGCAAGGATCACATGCTCAAGGGTTTTCGCCGCCCTGACACGGTCGAGCATATATTTGAGCATGGGCCTGCCGTCGATCTCTTTAAGGACTTTTCCCGGAAGTCTTTTGGACGTCATGCGGGCCTGAATAATGGCGCAGATCATGTCAACTCCTCATCAATGAAACCACTTGTGATACCACAACTCTGTTGATCGTGTTACAAAACCGCACCGCTGATACAAACGCTGGGCTTCGTAATTCCGTCCCTGGGTGACGACTTCCACATATTCGATCCCTTCCTGCCGTAATTGCTCAAGCGAAAGATTCAGCAAATATCCGCCCAAGCCCGCTCCTTTTATCTGCGAACTCAGCCCGAATAGACCGATAGAAACAGCATTCTTTCTCAATTTCTTGATCGTGCAGAAACCAACCGGAATATCCTCTTCACATAAAATAAAGGCAAAATCATCGAATTGACCGCGCACGGCCTTTTCCACCCAGCTGCGGTAGAAGTCGACCACCTTCTGACGGTCGAAATTAGAATCAAAATAATAACGGCTGTACTGATAAATATCTTTGGCGATCTGCTTGAGAGGATCGATATCCTCTTCCTGCGCCTTGCGTAACGTGTATCCCGAACGGACAGCGACGGAAAATGGACGGTCCAGAAACTGCTCGAATGTCAGACGCATGTCAACGAAGGAATATCCGTTCTTTTCAGAGGTCTCAACGCTTTCCCGGTCGTGGCAGTTGCAAAGATACTCCACCATATCGATCTTGCTTCTGCGGATGAATTTTTTGATGTGGCGTTCGATGTTCGGCGTAAGCCGCAGGCAGGAAATGTAACCGACATTAAAACCGAAAAACTCACTGTCCCATTCGAGTTTCTGATAAAGCCTGACAATGTCCAATATCTCGCCTTCCGCGTCATTATGGCTGATTTCTTCGAACAGTTGACGGCCATCCATGCGGATGGCCCGGGCGATCTTCTCCGCCGGTAATTTCGTCAAGATCGAAGGCAACAAATATCTCGTGCCCACCAGATATTGTTTGCTGTTCAGGATCATCGGGTCGATGATGATGTCGGAAACTTCCACCAACTCGTCGTTTTTTCCGATGGATATCTGAACAACGCCCAGTCCTTTTAATAAAAGGGCGGTTTCCAGCGGCATCTCGCAGGTAGAAACAACCGTTGAAATGCGCTGTTCTTTGATATGACGAAGCAATCCCGGATTGTCTTTAAATTCATACGTCCTACCGGCTGCGAGATGATCCGCGATATACTTCACTGTTTCACGGTAAACTACGTCCTTGACTTCCTCGGACAAACCAGGGAAATGCAAAACTAACAGTTCCTTTAAGATTTCCTGTTTGGCGGACGGAGAAACATTCTGTTCAAGCATTTTTGTATTCATCATGACCTCAATAGACTATGAAACTCTCCGGTACTGCAGAATGTCCTTTTCTTCCTCGACAGACGACCAGGCCGCTTTGCCCAGCATGACCGTGACTTGCCGTATTTTCTCGATCATCGCTTTCATCTCGGAGGGTTCGGTGCTTAACGCATGGTCCGGGCCCGGAGACTGACGCGATAACGTAAAATGCTTTTCAATGATGCAGGCGCCGGCAGCGACGGCGTAGGGCACAGCTTCGATGCCTAATGTGTGATCGGAATATCCGACGGGACAGCCATAGCGTTCAGCCAGGGCCGCGATGGTCCTGAAATTTAGGGCCTTTAACTCTTTAACCGGATAAGCCGAAACGCAATGCAAAAGCGCCAAAGGCGCGCCGTGTTCGCGGAGGATCGAAACCGCGATGTCGATCTCCTTTTGACTCGCCATGCCGCGCGAAATAATGACCGGCTTTTTCTGCTGGGCCACTTTGCGCAGCAAACGGGTATTGACGATGTCGAACGACGCGATCTTGAAACAGCTCATGCCGAGTGACGACAAGAAGTCCACCGAATCTTCATCGAACGGCGTTGAAAAGATCTCGATCCCCTTCTCCCGCGAGTAACGGAACAGTTCTTTCTGTCCTTCAAAAGAAATTTCGCATTGTTTAAGGATCCCGTAGATCGGCGAATCTTTGGGAACGCGTTTCTCGGTAATGTATGTCTGAAGTTTGACCGCGCTTGCTCCGGCCCACTTGGCCTGGTCGATCAATTTCTTGGCTGTATCAAGATCCCCGTTGTGGTTGATGCCAATCTCGGCGATCACGAACACTTCCGACTGCGGACCGACTTGACGCCCATTGATCAAAATTGAATTCTCCATACCGTCTCCTTGATGAACTGTGAACCTGTACGCGCGCCGTGACTTACCAGGCGCTCATTCCACCATCGACAACCAGATTGTGCCCGTTGGTATAACTGGCAGCATCCGATGCCAGATACAAAACAGCCCCGGCGACTTCGTGAGCCTTTGCCATACGCCCCATGGGGCACCGCAACGAATAATTCTTCACAAAATCAGCACCCTGCGGTTTATCCGGATTAAATATCCCGCCGGGAGAAACACAATTGACGCGGATGTTGCGTGCCGCCAGATGAACGGCAAAATATTTCGTCATCTGAATGATGCCGGCCTTGGTGGCCCCGTAAATCTCGGAATTGTTCCGCTTGCAGTCGGTGTAGATCCTTGGATCGGGGCTGATAAGCCCATACATCGAAGCAACGCTTACAATACTACGGGCTGTTTCGCGATCTTTCGCGCAACGGACAAAGTTTTGTATGCACCAGAATGTCCCTTTGAGATTGATATCCATGACCCTGTCGAAAGATTTCTCCGGGCGTTGCTCAAACGGTTCAAAAACACTCACACCCGCGTTATTGATAAGAATGTCGATGCGGCCGAATTTCTTAACTGTCGAGTCGAAAGCTTTTTTGACCGCGGCGGCTTTGGTGATATCAAGGACTACATAATCTATGGATCCGTCCTTAATGATTTTCTCTTTATTAATGACCTTGTCGGCGGCGACCACGCGGCTTCCGGCGCGGATGAATTCCCGGCAGAACACCGTTCCCAGCTGTCCGGCAGCTCCGGTGATGAACACCACTTTGTCGCGATAATCGAGGAAACTACTATTAAGAGCGGCTTTGTTTGTTTTCATACGCTAAAACTTCCCGGCATCGTTTAAGGATTCCGAGAAGCTCCTCTGTGTTTTTGTAATATTCCACCGTTAGATAATGCGGCTTCCATGCCTCGACCACCGCGCTTATGTCCCGATACAGACTCTCCTGCGGAAGGATGTGAGCATCGAACGCCATGTTTTTTGCGTTGACCGCATGCTGGCTCACATG
>CAZLRE010000178.1:0-4232 GCA_964561885.1 uncultured Planctomycetales bacterium
GCGCAGGAATTGGGACTGTGCGGATTTGTGCGTAATTCGGCACAAGGAGTTGACATTGAAGTCCAGGGCCGGGTCTGTCAGCTCGATGAGTTCTTGGTACGTTTAAAGGATCAATGCCCCCAACAGGCTGTTATCCTGGATGTGCACTGTTTCAAACTTCCGATCGAGGACAGCTGTACGTTTGCGATCATTGAGAGCCTATCCGTTGAGGATCCCGTTGCTGTGATCCAGCCGGATCTGGCCACGTGTCCCCAATGTCTGGCCGAGATCTTCGATGCGCGCAACCGCCGTTATTTATATCCTTTTACCAATTGCACGCATTGCGGTCCCAGGTATTCCATTCTCGAGCATCTGCCGTATGACAGGCCGAACACGTCGATGAAAGATTTTGTCATGTGTCCGTTGTGCCGTCATGAATATGATTCTCCCGACGACAGACGTTTTCATGCCCAGCCGAACGCCTGTCCGGAATGCGGGCCGGTTTTACAGTTATTGAACCCTCAGGGTCAGAGTTTGGCCCGGGGTCATGACGCCTTGATGCGTGCGGTCATTGCCGTCAGCGAAGGAAAGATCGTTGCTCTCAAGGGGCTAGGCGGTTTCCAGCTGATCGTTGATGCCTGCCGTCCTTCGTCGGTCAAATTGTTGCGGGAGCGAAAGCATCGTCAGGAAAAACCTTTCGCGATGATGTTCCCTTCGATCCAGTGCGTGAAGGACTACTGCTTGATGTCCGCCGAGGAGGAGAAAGTCTATTTGTCCGCGCAGGCGCCGATCGTTCTATTTCAGAAAAGACCGCGTCCGCTCAAAGGCCACGCGATCGCTGATGAGGTTGCGCTGGACAATCCGCGCTGGGGTATCATGCGGCCGTACACTCCGTTGCATCATATTCTAATGAGAGGGATCGCCTCACCCGTGGTGGCCACCAGCGCCAATCTTGCCGATGAACCCATGTGTACCGACAAAGAGGATGCTTTAAAGCGCTTGGGCGGCATCGCGGATGTCTTTTTGGTCCATGACCGTCCGATCGTCAGGCCCGTGGATGATTCCTTGGGGATCATGATGGCCGGAGGGTTTTCTCTTATCCGTCGGGCCAGAGGATATGCGCCGCTGCCTATTGCCGTACAGGACAGCTCATCAACGGTCCTGGCCCTCGGCGCACAAATGAAGAATACCGTGGCCTTAAAGGTCAGGGACAAAATTTATTTAAGCCAGCATATCGGTGATCTGGGATCGCCGGAAGCTGTCGCGGCCTTCGAACAGGCCGTGACAAGCCTGCGCGGTCTTTATCCTCAGCCGGTCACGCATTTGGCGGTTGATCTGCATCCGGATTATTTTTCTTCCCGGTTCGCGGACCGTCAGACGGCAAAGCCCGTTGACGTCCAGCATCATCATGCCCATGTGGCGGCCTGTATGGCCGAGCATCATTTGACAGGTCCGGTCCTTGGTCTGGCATGGGACGGAACCGGACTGGGCACGGACCATACGATCTGGGGAAGCGAGTTCTTGATCGCAACGCCCGATGAATTCACAAGGACCGCGCACCTGCGGCCGTTTCGCATCCCCGGCGGAGATTCGTCCATCCGTCAACCCAAAAGGACCGCGCTGGGTTTGTTGGTGGAATTATTCGGCGAAGACAGGTCGCGCTATGATGATCTTTTGCCGACCAAGGGCTTTAGCGAGCAGGAGTTTGTCATGCTCCAGCAGATGATCATAAAAGGTTTTCGTTCTCCCTGGACAAGCAGCATGGGACGTCTCTTCGACGGTGTTTCTTCTTTGATCGGCCTTTGTCAGACGGCTAACTTTGAAGGGCAGGCAGCCATGAAGCTGGAATATGTCCTTGATGAGAAAAATGTTGATGATGCCTATCCCTGGCAGGTGACCGAAGGTCATGGGGCTTCTGTTTCAAGTCGGAAGGATCCGCACTATCTGTTAGACTGGCAGCCGATGCTCCATGCGATATTAGATGATGTCCGCTCATGCCAAAAAGTTTCTGTGATATCCAGAAAATTCCATTTGACGTTGATCGCCATGGCGGTAGAAGTCGTCAGGCGTGTTGGGATCAAACAGGTCGTTCTAAGCGGCGGATGTTTTCAAAATAAATTTCTCCTGGAGACAATGATCCAGTGGTTACGGCAAGAAGGGTTTGAACCTTATTGGCCCGTGCAGATCCCGGCCAATGACGGCGGCATTGCTCTCGGGCAGGCTGTTGTCGCGGCGGCGCGTCTGGACAAAGAAGGCGAGAGGCAAATATGTGTTTAGCCATCCCGGGAAAGATCGAGAGTATCGCCCAGGATTCTCCGGATGATCTGGGCCGCAAAGGCAAGGTCAACTTCGGCGGGATCCTTAAGGAAGTATCGCTCGCTTACGTTCCGGAGGCCAGGGTCGGGCAATACGTGATCGTTCACGTGGGATTCGCCCTGGGTGTCGTCCAGGAAGAGGAAGCTCACAAGGTGTTCGCTTATCTCAAGGAAATGGGAGAGCTCGAAGAGCTCACTTCTGGCGAGGGACATTGATATGAAATTCATGGATGAATACCGTGATCCGAAATTCGCGATGCAATTGTCGCGCGAGATCCATCGCATCACCACCCGGCCGTGGGTCCTGATGGAAGTCTGCGGCGGGCAGACCCACGCGATCGTCAAGTTCGGCATCGATGAACTGCTGCCGAAGGATATTGAGTTGGTTCACGGCCCGGGTTGCCCGGTCTGTGTGACGCCATTAGAGATGATCGACCGCGCCATCGCTCTGGCCGGACGCAAAGACATGATTTTTTGTTCTTTCGGGGACATGCTGCGTGTTCCCGGATCGAACAAAGATCTTTTCTCCGTCAAGGCCGAAGGCGGTGACGTGCGTATTGTGTATTCCCCGTTAGATGCGCTGGCTCTGGCCAAGAAGAATCCCGATAAAGAGGTGGTCTTTTTTGCCGTCGGATTTGAGACCACGGCGCCGGCCAATGCCATGGCGGTCTATCAGGCTAAAAAGGACGGCGTCAGGAATTTTTCCATTTTAGTTTCACATGTGTTGGTTCCGCCGGCCATGGAAGCGGTACTCTCATCGAACGTAAATCGTGTTCAGGCATTTTTGGCCGCCGGCCATGTGTGCGTGGTCATGGGGTATGAGGAATATGAACCGCTCGTGCAGAAATATAAGGTCCCCATCGTTGTCACGGGTTTTGAACCGCTCGATATTCTGGAAGGTGTTTTGATGTGCGTCAAACAGCTGGAAGAAGGCCGATATGCCGTTGAGAACCAGTATGTCCGTTCGGTCCGAAAAGAAGGCAACGCCCACGCGCGCAATATCGTCAATGATGTGTTCTGCGTTATCCCCAAGAAATGGCGCGGTATCGGCGAGATCCCCAAAAGCGGATTGGGTTTAAGACCTTTGTATCGTGATTTCGACGCTGAGCTGCGGTTTGAGCTGACCGATATCACCACGCAGGAAAGCTCTGAGTGCATCAGCGGTCTGGTGTTGCAGGGGGTTAAAAAACCGAATCAGTGCCCGGCATTCGGCAAACGATGCACGCCGGACCATCCGCTGGGCGCGACCATGGTTTCCTCTGAAGGCGCCTGTGCGGCCTATTATCGCTACCGCGGCGCAGCAGGAGTGGCAGTATGAACAAGCCGCAAGAGAACTTGTTGAGCTGTCCGTTCCCCATCGCGAATTATCCGCAGGTCCTTCTGGCCCACGGCGGAGGCGGCCGGTTCATGCATCAGCTCATTGAAAAGATGTTCTTGAAGACTTTTGAAAATCCGATTTTGCATCAGCGTCATGATTCCGCGACATTCCCATCGCCAGGAGCAAAGCTTGCCTTTACTACGGATTCTTATGTCATTCAGCCGCTTTTTTTTCCGGGCGGCAATATCGGAACGCTTTCGGTCAACGGAACGGTCAATGATCTGGCCATGTCCGGCGCTCGGCCGTTGTATTTGAGTGTCGGGATGATCATTGAAGAAGGTCTGCCAATGGAGACATTATGGCAAGTGGTTCATGCCATGCGCGCGGCCGCTGATCAAGCCAGTATCAAGATCGTCACCGGCGACACCAAGGTGGTCGATAAGGGCAAAGGCGACGGGCTTTTTATCAACACCGCGGGTATCGGGGTCGTTGAACACGGACTTGATATTTCACCATTATCGGTTAGAGAAGGGGATGCCATCCTTTTAAACGGGGATATCGCCGCCCACGGGATGGCGATCATGGCCCAGCGTGAGCATTTGAGCTTTGAAAGCGTCATC
>CAZLRE010000179.1:0-1106 GCA_964561885.1 uncultured Planctomycetales bacterium
ATCATCCACCGCCTGATCATACAGCGATAAACGCTCATATATTTTCCCTCGATTGAATAAACTCAGAACATCTGACGGGTTAATGGCCAGGGCTTGGGAGAAATCACTGACCGCGATATCATAAAGACCCTTGAGACCGGCCGCCATCCCTCGTCCGAAATAATATTCACTGCGGTAAGGGTTTTGCTCAATGGCTTTGGCATAATCATCAAGCGCTTTGTCATAAAACCCAAGTTCCTTATAAATATTTCCCCGGTTAAAATAGACATCCTCGTCGCTCATACCCAATTCGATGGCTCTAGAGAAATCGTTGACCGCGGTGTCATAAAGTTTCTTGATCCCGTAAGCAATACCGCGGTTGAAATAAAACTCGGCGACCTGCGGGGCCAGTTCAATGGCCCTGGTGAAATCCTTGACCGCTTCGTCATACATCTTCTTGTTGGCATAGGCCAGACCGCGCTGATTGAACAGACGGTGCTCATCCGGTTTTAATGATAACGCCCTGCTGTAATCCTTGATGGCATTGTTAAAAACGCCAAGATTAGCATAGGCCTGGGCGCGGCCCTGGTAGGCGTCAAAATTATCAACGTCGATAAAAACGATCTTGTTGAAATCAAAGATGGCTTTGTCGTTCATCCCCTGCTTGCTGTAAGCCAGCGCCCGCTTTTGGTAGGCCTCAAGATAAACAGGGTCAAGCGCGATGGCCTGGGAAAAATCATCGATCGCGCTGATGTAACGCCCGAGGCTCATATTGATGAGCCCGCTCTGATAATACTGCTCTTTGGTGAGGGCAAACGCCTGGCAGGTCAATAGACAAAAAACCAGGACCAGCGGGATGAGGCGTTTCATTCGATGGGTCGTGAAGGATGTGTCCATATCTGCGCCGATCAGGCAGGGAACCGGTCGCGCAGGACAGCGTTCTGATACGTCCCGCAGGCCGGACAGATGAACGTGTAACTGGTCTTAAAATAACGGACCTGTTTGCGCTGAAATGCCTTTTGTTCACAATCAACGATCAAAAATTGCTGCATGGATGCCGATTGCCGGACGGGGTCAACGACCAGCCAATGGCCGCGCGTGGTTAACTCCTCATAAGCATTGCAGGT
>CAZLRE010000179.1:1116-4222 GCA_964561885.1 uncultured Planctomycetales bacterium
CGATCTGCGCTGGGTGAGGTCGATCCCCCGTGATTTGGCATCATCAATGATGCATTTCAGATCAGCAACGAGCTTGCGGTATTCTTTGGATCCGGCCGGATCTTCGCTGTGATGATGTTCGTTAGACATTTCAATGACCTCAGTACAAAATCGGTTTTTATTCACCCAAAGCTTCGAGCATGCCTTTTGTGCGTATGAATTTCTCTCTGGGCTTGCCGAGTTTTAAACCCCGTTCGACCTCGGCGGCATCGATCTTTTTCCAGTCCGCAAAAGTAACCACCCTCACTCCCCTGGATTCCAAGAATATCCTGAGCTCTTCGCTGGACGGCTGTGGACATGGAGTCAAATTCGGCAGATCATCCAAAAGGCTTTGCACCGTTTCTTCGCTGTCGGGTTTATTGATGCCGATAATACCTGTGGGCCCGCGCTTGATCCAACCGGCAACATACAAACCGGTATAGACCTGTGCGGCATCAACCACACGTCCTTTTTGATTGGGGATGACACCTTCCTTTTGTGAGAAAGGAAGCCCTTTGACGGGAACACCCTGCTGACCGACACTTCGGACGACCAAACCGCATTGGATCGTTTCACGCACCCCCGTCCCCCGCACCTTTTGGGCTTTGGGTTCACCGATCAGATCGTTCTTCTCAAGGATCACGCTTTGGACACGGTCCTGTCCTTTGATTTCCACAGGACTCTTGCAAAAATGAAGCACAAACCTTCGTTTCTTTCCAGTTTGATCGTGTTTGGCAAGCTCACACAGGATATCAAATTTTTTCTTAAGAATATGGTCTTCAAGTTCTTTTTGGCTGGCTTCATTGATCTTCAGATCTACCGGATCGATGACGGGAGCGCAATCGGCCAACTCACCGAATTCGCGGATCTCAACCGGGGTAAACGCCGCCTGCACAGGACCGCGCCGCCCGATACAATGGACTTCCCTGATCTTGCTTGCGGCAAGCACATCCAGCGCGTTCTGCGTGATGTCCGTGCCTTTGAGCTCATCAACGGTCTTAAGCAGGATCCGGCAGACATCCATCGCCACATTCCCTTGACCGAAGACGACCGCGACCTCATGGGACAGGTCGATCTTGAGGTCTTGAAAATCCGGATGCCCGTTATACCAGCCGACGATCTCGGTCGAGGCGAATGAACCCGGCAGGTCTTCGCCGGGAACGCCTAACCTGCGGTCCGTCTGGGCCCCTGTGGCAACAATGACCGCGTCATAAAAACGCCTCAACTCATCCAGAGATATATCCTCTCCTAGTGTGACATTGCCGAAGAAAGAAAAATCCGGACGCTGCGCCTCCTTTTCGTAGACCTTGATCACACTTTTGATCTTGGGATGATCAGGCGCGACCCCATAACGGACGAGTCCGAACGGAGCCGGCAGTCGGTCGAACATGTCGACCTTGACTTTGATCGAATTCTTGTACAGGGTCGCGGCGGCATAAAATCCGCTCGGGCCGCTGCCTATGACAGCCACTCGTAGAGGGCGTTCCGATGTTCCTAGAATGATCATACCCATATGTCATTACCGATTGGTGTATTCGGTCAATAAAACCACATGCTCGACCCCGATCTGAGAGGCCAGATCAACGACGCGCATCACATAATCATATTGAACGTTCTTATCGCCGCGGATCAAAAGTGTTGTATCTTTTTTTCCTTTAAACAGCGACGTCAGTTTGAATTTCAAGAGGTCCAGATCGAAACGCAGACTGTACTGCTTGCTTTCCAAAAGCGCGTCCCCGATGGCGTTGATGGTCACCGTTACCTCCATCGGCGGCTGCTGCATGCTTTTGGATTGCGGCAGCGTGATCTTGATGCTCGACTGAAAAATGAACGGGGTCGCCACCATGACGATCAAAAGCAAAACCAGGATAACGTCGGTCAACGGGGCGATGTTGATCTCAGCGACCAAACGGTGACTGCGCGATCTTCGTTTCATGGGTCCTTTACTGATTACAGATAAGATCGACCAGTTCGGATGAGGCCAATTCCATGTCCACCACAAAACCGTCAATGCGGCGGACAAAATAGTTATACGAGATCAGCGCCGGCAAAGCGACCATGAGTCCGGCGGCTGTCGCGATCAAAGACTCGCTGATGCCGCCGATGATGACGTTGATCCCGCCCACACCGTTCAACGAAATATCGTGAAAGGCCCGCATGATCCCCAGTACAGTTCCCAGAAGCCCGATATAGATCGCGGTGCTCCCGATGGTTGCGCTCACGCTGATAAAACGCTCCAATTTGACGGTCTCCACAACAATTTCCCGTTCCATGGCTTGAGACACCAGTTTTTCATTGCGCCCCTTTAACAACAAACCAGCTCTCACAACTTTGGCAAAAGGCGCGTTGGTGCGCTCGCACAGAGCCATGGCCTTTTTGATGTCGGCTTTTTCAATATCTTTCTGGATCTCGGCCATGAACTTCTGCCGTTTGACCCTGGCAAGGCGGGAATAATAGATGGTGCGCTCGATGAGAATGGAAATGGAGATAACCGAACAAAACACAAGGACATAAACGACCAGTCCACCCTGGTGGATCGTGGCGAACAAATTATGACTATTTAACACACCCGGCTCCTTTAAGTTCAGCGATTGATATACCGACGATGATCACGCCTTTGATGATAAATTCTGTGAGCCTGTTCACTATATCTTTTGGCCCAATCATTGTCAAGGCAACAAAACTATATTTAAACTATTGAGCTCTTAATAGACGATCTTACCCAATTGTTTAACCTGGGACGCCAAGCGTCGAAGGACCCACCAATTCTAAACTTCAGGATGACCTGTCGATTGAAAAAAACCTGGCCAGTCCAGACGGTCACTATATCCATATTTTACCTTGACCATGTTTGCGGCAAAACCTATAGTATTCATAATTTTAATTGAGCTGTGCCAGCCGGCACTATCTTAAGGAGCCACACATGCGCATCGGTACCATTAAAGAAAGTATTCCCGGAGAGCTTCGCACCGCCTTGACCCCGTTGTCGGTTGCCAAGCTTGTCAAGCTGGGCGCCCAGGTTTGCATTGAGTCCCGTTAGATCGGAAGAGCACACGTCTGAACTCCAGTCACAACGTGATATCTCGTA
>CAZLRE010000180.1:0-4213 GCA_964561885.1 uncultured Planctomycetales bacterium
CCCGTTCCCATTCCGAATACGGTAGTAAAGCCCTCTGAGGTCGATGGTACTTAAGTCGCAAGGCTTTGGGAGAGTAGATAATTACCGGGTTATTTAAAAAACCCTACACCAGTTCATGGCGTAGGGTTTTTTGTTTATTTAAAAACGAGAATTTTGTTGGGATGGACTTTTAACGTGCGTTTGAGTTTGATTTAGGGAATGCGTATATAAAATGCGCTGCGTACGAGGGTAAAAGAGGCAGAACAAAGGCCCCGGTCACGCTCAGGCCGTAACCCAAGACCATGTGATAGGCCGATTTGATATAAACCAATTCGTAATAGTTCCCCAGGCACTCCATGATCACGCGCACAACGAGCATCCATTGCCAGAATAGAAGATGTTTTGTGTTTTGGTCGAACGCGAAGGCGAATAACGGATAGAGACAGACGATCGTGATCAGTGACTTGACAACGGCCGCATAATATTGAAGTGTGAAATGGGGTGTGGCAATGGTGTTGCCCCAGGTCATGAGGATCTTATAGAAAATATACGGTTCGGACTCTGGATGCAGCAGCCAAACCAGATTGGCAAGCGCGATCGTTGAGAACATGAACGCGTAAAATTTCCAGATGATCTTTTTTCCTTTAAACATGGCGATATTATGTCACAGGGGTTTCACGACGGCAATTGATTAATGTTTAAAAAAATATTAATTTTCTTTTGATTTCTCAAAAAAGATGGGTAAAAATAAGACCGTGGTCAATCAAGAATTCTACACAATCATCGATCATATCTGCGAAATAGATCCTCGCTATAAATCTGATGCCTACGAATTTCTTATGGAGGCATTGGCCTTCACGCAGAAAAAATATAAGCGCATCAAGCATGTCTCCGGTGTAGAACTTTTGGAAGGTATCAAAGAGCTTCTGATGCATAAATTCGGTCCATTGACCCTTTTGGTGTTGAATCACTGGGGTATCAAAAAGACCGAAGACTTCGGGAACATCGTCTTTAACTTGGTCGATAATAAGGTCCTGAGCAAGGACAGCGAAGATAACATCGACAGTTTCCAGAACGGATACGATTTCAACGAGGTCTTTGACCACGGCTACCGCAAAAGACTGGAAAAACGCATCAGCCGCATGCGTGCCTAGAACATTCACGCCGTTTCCCCAGCAGTATTCTTCCCTTAACATGAAAAATCCCAGCCAGACCCCGATCCAGTATGTCAAAGGTGTTGGGCCCGCCAAAGCCGATCTTTTTGCGAACTTAGGGGTATTTACCGTTGAAGATCTGCTGTATTTCTTTCCCAAACGCTATGAGGACCGCAGCCGTTTGGTCCCGATTTCTCAGCTTAAGATCGGAGAGTGGCAGACCGTTTCAGGCGAGATCATGGCCCGCGGCGGAAGAAAGACCTGGTATACGAAGAAACATATTTTTGAGACCGCCATCGGGGATGATTCGGGCCGGGTGTTTTGCGTCTGGTTCAATCACCCCTATCTGGATAAATATATGACACCGGGTGCGCGTGTGGTCCTTTATGGGCGGGTTGATCTTTACAAGAACCGGCTTCAGATGATCGCGCCGGAATATGAGATTATCAATAAGGAGGAAGAGAGTCTCAATATGAACCGGATCGTTGGGGTTTATGCCTTGACCAAGGGGATCACTCAGCGTTATCTGCGCAAGATCATAAGGTCGTGCCTGGATGAATATGCCGGCGCATTGAATGATATCATCCCTGAATCTGTACGCAAACGTCAGCGACTGGCGCATATCACCGAGAACATCCGGGCTATCCATTTTCCCGAAAATCTCACAGAGCAGGAGACGGCGGGACGTCGGGCGTCCTTCGAAGAATTCTTTTTGTTCCAAGTTTCGGTCATTCTTCGACGGATGAGCATCACTCAGAAGCAGGGGGTTTCGCATGCCATCAAGCCGGATCTGCTCAAAGCATTTTCGTCTTCCTTTCCCTTTGATCTGACCGGCGCGCAGAAAAAAGCGATCAACGAGATCGCAGGCGATATGTCTAAACCTACGCCGATGTTGCGTCTTTTGCAGGGAGATGTTGGATCCGGGAAAACATTGGTCTCATTTTTCGGCTGTGTGGCATCTGTCTTGTCTGGGCATCAGGCAGCGGTCATGGCTCCCACAGAAATATTGGCCCAGCAGCATTATAAAAGTTTTCAGTCGTTGATCGTTGAAGGCGGTTTTAAGAATATCCGCGCCGCGTTACTCATCAGCAGCATGACCAAGCGTGAGCGCGACTCGGCGCTTGAGAGATTAGCGTTGGGGGAGATCGATGTTTTGATCGGCACGCATGCTTTGCTTCAGGCGACAGTCGCTTTCAAAGACCTTAGTTATGTGGTCATTGATGAACAGCATAAATTCGGTGTCAAACAGCGAGCGCTTTTATCGTCGAAAGGCAAGAACCCGGATGTTCTGGTCATGACCGCGACCCCGATCCCCAGAACCCTTTCATTGACGCTGTACGGCGATCTGGATGTGTCCGTCATTGACGAGCTTCCCAAAGGCCGGGGAACGATCAAGACCTATCATTTCCCGCTGGATCAAGCCGAGAGTGTTTACGGCCGTGTCCGCGAATGGGTCAAAAAAGGAACTCAGGCCTATATTGTTTATCCCATCATTGAAGAGTCCGAGAAAATCGACCTTAAAGCCGCGACAGATATGTACGAACATTTCCTGAAATTTGAGTTTAAGGATCTGCGCGTCGGGCTTTTGCATGGACAGATGGATCGCAATGAAACGAACACAATTATGCAATTGTTTAAAGAGCATAAGCTGGATATACTGGTGACCACGACCGTTTTGGAGGTGGGCATTGATGTGGCGAATGCGAACGTCATGGTCATTGAACATGCTGAGCGTTTCGGTCTATCGCAGCTGCATCAGTTGCGCGGACGCATCGGAAGAAGTGATAAGAACGCGATCTGTTTATTACTGGCCGATGCCCGAACGCCCGAGGGGCAGATGCGGCTGCAGGCGATCGTGGGCACCACCGACGGTTTTAAGATCGCCCAGGAGGACCTTAACATCCGCGGGCCGAGGCATTATTTCGGAGGTTTCCAGCACGGGCTTAATGAATTGAAGATGGCTGATCCTGTGACGCAATTAAAAGTGCTGGAAGATGCCCGTGGGGAGGCTTCCGGGATCTTAAGGGCAGACCCTAAACTGGCCCAGCCGGAGCATACGGTCATCAAGACCGTGATCCAGAAGCGTTATCCGGAGTATTTGACAACGGTCTTTGCGGGTTGACGCAACAAGTGGAGAGTGGATATGAACCGAAAACATTTTCGCTGGCTTACCTATTATCTTGAACATCTGATCTTTCCGGTCGTTTTTATTCTGTTCGCGGCCATGATGGCTGACGGATTTATCGACGGGCTTCGAAGCTCCGGTCCTTTGGACATGATCAAGATCTCCCAGCAGACCAGGTATGTGTTCTTGTTCTTTTTTAATATTTTGATCGCGTATTTTTTATACATGACCAAAAGCGGCACCAAGGTTTATCCAGACCGCTATGAAGAAGTGATCGTGCCCATTATCGCGACGTTCTGGTTCTTTTCGTACAGCCTGGTTGAAATGATCCCCTATAGGTCAAACCCCATTGTTGTGCCCGCGCCATTGCTGGATGTCATGATCCCGGCAGGCATATTGGTCAATCTCATCGGGCATGGTCTTTCGATCGCAGGGGTGCTGAGTTTACGGCAATCTTTTGGCATTGTCACCAAGGTCAATGAGATCATCACCACCGGTTTGTACGGCGTTGTCCGGCATCCGATTTATTTCGGCTATCTGGTCATGACGGTTGGTTTTATCCTGATGACACCACGGTTGCTGCATATTGCGGCGTATGTGCTGGCCGTGATCTTGCAAGTCTGGCGCGCCAGGATCGAAGAAAACAAATTGGCTGCGGCTTCTGCCGAGTATCGGGCATATATGGAAAAGGTGCCATTTTTGGTCCCGGATCCCAAAAAGCTATTAGGAATAAAATCATGAAGATATTGGGAGGCAGTTTGCGCGGCAAGAATTTTTATATGCCGGCCACCATCAGGCCTACGCAGGATCTTTTGCGCGCGGCCATTTTTGATATTCTGGGCCATGACCTTTCGGGTTTAAGGTTTCTGGACTTGTTTGCTGGCAGCGGAGCGGTCGGCTTGGAGGCCATCTCCAGGGGGGCGCATGAGGTGGTATTGGTCGAAAAAGACCCCCG
>CAZLRE010000181.1:0-4197 GCA_964561885.1 uncultured Planctomycetales bacterium
ATCGCGACAGAACATCGGCCAAGATGGTCGTGTACGCGTGCCCGATGTGCGGCACGTCATTGACATAATATATGGGGGTTGTAATAAAAAACTTGCTCATTAACTCAATGGGTTCTGTATTGTTTATCTTTCCGTCTCGGTCGTGACCAATTTTCCGGACTGCGGCTGACCGCTTGCGTAATCGTGCTTAATGATCTTGCCTTCTCCGTAATCCACGTGCACAATTTTCTTCAGGACATTGACCGAAATGACCCGGCCCTTGCCATCATCGGTCGTGATCTTCTGCCCCATCTTAGGCAGACTGCGGGCCATCTCGCGGTAAACATTGTATTCATAGGCCATGCAGCATTTGATACGTCCGCAGACGCCGGAGATCTTCGACGGATTTAAAGGCAGACCCTGTTCCTTGGCCATCTTGATCGAAAGCGCATGAAAACCTGTCATATAGGAGGAACAACACAATTCGCGCCCGCAGACGCCGAAACCGCCCACGATCTTGGCTTTGTCCCTGACGCCTATTTGTTTAAGCTCAATGCGCATACGAAAGACCCTGGCCAGTTCTTTGACGAGATTTCTGAAATCAACCCGTCCTTCGGAACCGAAAAAGAACACGATCTTGGAATTATCAAAGGCGTATTCGCCTTTGATGATGCGCATGTCGAGCTTTTGCTCCGAGATCTTGCGCGCGCAGGCCTGGATGGCGTCATCGGCCTTCTGGCGGTTGATCTCGATCTGCTTTAGATCGCCGTCGGTGGCAACCCTGATGACGCGCCCGACCGCGGCCTCGGTCTTGCCGGTGCAGACTTTATCCGGATCGGAAACAACACGCCCGAACTCGCTGCTGCGTTCATACTCCATGATCACAATGTCATCGCGCCGGCACATCGTATCGCCCAGGTCGAACGGTTCGACCGAACGGTATTCCCCGATCTGGATCTTCACAATATTTCCCATAATGGCACCTCTATCTATGCTTAAGAACAGGTTATTACCCGCCCTGATTTTTTATTTAAACACCATTTCCTTGATTAAGCTCATCGACATCTTCACGTTGAGATTGTCTTTCAAGAGCTGCATGGCCTTCACGATCTGCCCGAGTACACGCTCAATGTCCTCGAACGTGAATTCCGAGGCCAATGAGCGCACGTCGCGCTCGCGGTCGCGGTTGGCCAGGCGTTCTTTGCCGACGCCGGATTTGACCAGCATCATGTCCCTGAAAAAACTCAAAAGCACTTTAAGCGTTGTCTGCGTGTCTTCTTTATCGGATAGTACTTTGCGTAAAAACTCCTCGGAATGCCTCTTCATGATGATCTCATCAATGATCTTGTTCTTCTGGGCGCTAAACTTTTCTTCAATGAGATTTTTCGCCTTGGCCAAACTTCCTTCGGAAAAATACGCCAGCGTCTGGGCCGATGGCTCATCTAACGCAAGCTCGCTCATCAGATCCCTGGTCACCGCAGTTTGGGATGACGGATAAAAATGCACGGTCTGACAGCGCGACTTGATGGTGTCCAGACATAATTCCGGCGCGCAGGTCGTCAGGACGATCAGCGTCTGACGGTTGGGCTCCTCCAGCGTTTTTAACAACGCGTTGGACGCATCCTTGGTCAGACGCTCCGCATTCTGGATCATGAACACTTTGCATTTGGCTTCGAACGGCCGCAAGCCCGAACGCTGGATGAACGTACGGATCTCCTCGATCTTGATGGTCTCGCCCACAGATGCCTGAAGCAGATAAATATCCGGATGGTTGCCTGAGGCGATCTTAACACAGCTGCCGCATGTTCCGCAGAAGGGCACATCTCCCGGATCCTCGCAATTGAGCATTTTGGCCAAAGCAAAAGCTGTCGATGACTTGCCCGAACCGTCGGGCCCGGTAAAGAAATAGGCGTGAGCCAGGCGGCCGTTGGCTTCAATGCGCTTAAAATAATTCAGGATCTCAGGTTTCACGGACATGTTCATTCTTCCCGGAACATATAAAATAACGCCCATCCAAAAAGGACAACGGCGATCAGACCATTAGTGATGGCCGGCAGATAATCAACCTCTCCCCAGAGGATCTTTTCCTGCACAAGTTCAAGGACCACATTTAAGACCGGCCAGAACACAAGCCCGTATTTCTCTTTGGTCGTCCACATGTGCTTGCACGGGAAGATCTGGCGCAGACCGGCCCGGCGGACGCTCTTCCACGTCGGAATGAACCGCGGAACTTTCCGGCAGTAGTCTTCATATTTCTTCCCAAAAGACTTGGTAAGCCAGTCTTCTTCCTTGCGGATCTGGATGATGAACCGCGCATAAAACACCAGCGTGAACACAACGATGAACGCCGCCGGATAAAGCGGGCACATAAAACCGACGGCGATCAAAAACGTACCCAGATACATCGGATTGCGCACGCACTGATACGGCCCGCCGGTGACCAGGGCACAGCTTTGCTGCGAACTGAATTTCTTATATCCGCGGGCGCTCATACGCAAAAGGGCGCCGACAATAATGATCACGAACCCGATGATATCAAAGGTCTCACGAACGACGTTCCCTTCCAGATATAAACGCGGGAATTTATAAACCAAAAGCGCTGCGATGATCATGAACGCGCCGATCACAAAAGCATCCAGCTGGACCCTTGCCTTGGTCATAATCCCAACACCTTGTTGATGTGCGATCGAACTCGGACAAAGATCTCTTCCTTGGGCGCATCGACTTTGATGACTTTGATGCGCTTCGGTTCTTTGGCCGCGAGTTCCAGATAGCCCTTACGCACGCGCTTGTGATATTCGACGGAACGCAGTTCAATGCGGTCCTTGACCGCGTTGGTGCGTGCCAGCCCTTTGTGCGTGTCGATGTCAAAAAGCAGCGTCAAATCCGGTTTAATGCCGCTGGTGGCAAAGGCTCCTAATTTCTTGATGAAGGCGATATCAATGCCGTGGCCGTAGCCCTGATAAACGAACGTAGAATCCAGAAACCGGTCGCAGACAATGATCTTTCCTGCTTTGAGAGCAGGCGCGATGATCTCTTTAACGACCTGGGCGCGCGCCGCC
The DNA here is from genome assembly GCA_964561885.1 of uncultured Planctomycetales bacterium. GTDB lineage: Bacteria > Omnitrophota > Gorgyraeia > Zapsychrales > Fredricksoniimonadaceae > JAGNTT01. The sequence continues at coordinate 3,042 of CAZLRE010000181.1, forward strand.
ATGTACAGGAGCGTTTCGCACTCAAAACTCATGGCCTCATTTTTGACGTCCAGCAGAAGATCGCGGATGGCCTCGCTGATCTTGACCCCTCCGGGCTCGCGCAAGGCAACCACATCTTTGCCGCGCTTCTTTAAATAATCGCAGATGAGCGCCGACTGCGTGCTTTTGCCCGAGCCTTCGGAACCTTCGAGAGTGATAAATTTGCCTTTGGCCATAGAATCCTTATAAATTTCAGTGTCCTGTGGTCAGCGGTCAGAAATATTTCTGGTCACTGGTGCTGGCCCCTGACCACTTAAATAAACCGCCACATCTGCCCGTTCTTGGTGTCTTCGACCGCGATGCCTTTTTGCTTCAAAAGGTCGCGTAGCTCATCCGACTTCTTAAAATCTTTGTTCGCCCGCGCCTGCTTGCGGTCTTCCAGAAGTTTCTCCTGCTCAGGCGTCAGCGCAACTTCTTTTTCTTTGGCAAAGAGACCAAAGATATCCGAGGATAAATGCTCCAGCGCGTCAACAGCGGTAAAAATAATACCTTCATAGTCATCATGCCTTTTTCCGGCGTCGATGTATTTGTGCGTGTCGCTGATCAGATCAAAAAGAACAGCCAATGCCCTGGGCGTGTTGAAATCATCGTCCATGGCCGCGGCAAATTCAGTCTTGGCCTTCTCGACAAAATCCACGTTCTTGGTGGTCTGATAAAGGCTCTTGTCCTTGATGATGCCGTAGGCCTTCCAGAACAGGATGTCGAATTTATCCAGCGCCTTTTTCGCGTCATTGATCTTTTCTTCATTAAAATCGATCGCACTGGCGTAGTGGGAAAATAAAAAGAACAGTTTGAGCGTGTCGAGGCCGTATTTGGAAACGGCATCTTTGATGGTGATGAAATTCCCCAGCGACTTGGACATCTTCTGTCCGTTGATGGTCAAAAGTCCGTGATGGATCCAGTATTTGGCGAATGTTTTCCCGGTCAGACCTTCGGACTGCGCGAGCTCATTCTCGTGATGAGGAAAGATAAGGTCCCGCCCGCCGGCGTGGATGTCGAGCGTCTCGGTCTTTAAATGCTTCATGCTCATGCACGAACATTCGATGTGCCAGCCCGGACGTCCGCCGCCCCAGGGGCTGTCCCACACCGGTTCGCCTTCCTTGGATTTCTTCCACAG
>CAZLRE010000182.1:0-4185 GCA_964561885.1 uncultured Planctomycetales bacterium
CGATCAAAAGCCCGCGCTTCATGTCTGGCCCTGGCCTGCGGGGGTTTTATTGATCTGAAATTCGTAGGACGCCAGCTGTTCGCCGTTAACAGACACATCCAGACTGTGCCGGCCCGGTTTGGGCACGGACAGGTTGATCGAGCCCATGATGTTGTTCTTGAACCTGATCTGTTGGGCCGCGCGCGCCGCCGAAAATTTGATCTTCGCCTGCGGCACAAGACGGTTACCGTCCTCATCAACGATGTCGAGTCCGGCGACATGCTCTTGGTCGGTCTCGGAAAGGGCCAGTTCGATCGTGACAACGAATGTGAACTGAATATTGACGGGAAACTGCTGGGCAACCCAATTGTCTATCCCCCCGCGCAGCAAAGAAAAAGTGCCGTCGGGATGACGGGTGGCGCTTTCACAAAGAATAATGGTCTTGATATCCATATATTGAGGAATTATCGTCCGAAAAACGATTTTATTTTAACACATCGCTTTGGGTCAAACATTCAATTCATGTTTATTTTCAAAGGCGGGATAAATGGGCGGACGGCCGAAAACTAATCCGGGTATTGGATGTCAAGCGGGGTCAAAACATCGGGGCTTAAACTTTTATGCACCGGACAATTATGGGCGATCTTCTCTAGAAACTCACGCTTATCCGCCGGGATACCACGCGGCATCATAATGCGCACGGAGATCTTACCGATGCGCCGGACAGGCTCGGTCACCATTTCTTTTTCAACGTCAGCGGTCGCGCCATTCATATTGATATTGCTCTTGCGTGCCGCGATCGCCATCGTGGTCAAAATGCACGAACCCAGAGAAGCGGCAGTAAGATCGGTTGGTGAAAAAGCCGCTCCCTTACCCTGATTATCCACCGGCGCGTCGGTCACGATCTGGTTTCCCGACGGCCCGTGTTTCAGACGGCAATGCAGATCTCCTTCATACACCATCGACATTTTAACCATACACTATCTCCTTGCCTTGCGCGCGATCACGTAGAGCAGCATTCCAAAAGCCGAGCCCACCCAACGGTCAGGAGAAAAACGAAAAGGGATCGTATTGATCCCTCCTTGTTTGATGACCGAAAGCCCGTTGCGCTCGTGAACGGCGACAAGCTCCTTAAGAACGAACGGTGTTTCTTCTATACCCGGCATATACAATGGCCGGATCAGTTCCCACGGTGAATAACGGTTCGGTACGAAGGTCACCATAACCCCGTCATCGGAAAGCACCGAGGCCCAATTTTTAATGATCGTATCCTGCTGTTGGCTTAAAAAATGCTCAAGCAAACCGTCGGAAAAAATGAGATCGAACGGCCCAGGTAGCCGGACTGCGAGTTTTTCGTTGAGGAAATCGACCCGGAACAAACGGCATTGTCCATTGGTTGCGATCTTCGCCATCTCGAGCGCGCTGTCGGAGTAATCTGCCGCGACCGTTGACATCCCTCGGTCGCAGAAATATTTCGAAAAAAAACCGCTGCCGCAGCCCGCGTCTAACGCGGTTCTTCCGGCAACGGCATATGGCTCAAGAACGTTCAGGATCCTGCTTTTGGACCAGCTGATCTTGCCGAACTGCTGTGAGGCAGGTTTACTCCAGAAACGGTTCCAGTCTGTGGCTTGGGGGGACTGCATGATGCGCGCCTTTTAAACGTATTGATCTTTGAACAACCGGCATCATACCACAATCATGCCCGCCCCAAACAAATTTTGGACAAAATCATTTGTCCGCGTCGACCGGAAGGCCGTCGGTCGGGACCATACCAGGTGCGCCTTCGGGAGACGCAGCATCATCTCGTTTATTGTCCCAGCGCATTTTCATTGAACGCTCTTTATGTTCATGCATTTTCGCGGAAAATTTCTTGTATTGTTCCGGTGTCAGAATGCCTCGAACTTCCAGGATACCATTCAGACGATCGTCCATCATCTGCGCATTGGCTTCTTTTATCTGGGACTGGATCTGGTTGATCTTTGCCATGTCCAAAACATCTTTCTCCAACTCCTGGCGCATGGCTGTCCTGAGTTCCTTCATACGACCATAAAGACCCTCCGCATCTTCTTTATGCTTCTTGCGGTTCTCATCCAGTTTCTGCTTCTGTTCATCCGTTAAATTCAATTCCTTGAACATTTCCTGTTTTCTGGCTTCCATGCGTTCCTTCCACTTGGAAGAATATCCCTCTTCGCCATCTGGACCGCCGGCATGGACGGGCAAGGACGACAACAACATCACAACTGCGGCAACGACCGCCAAAGACATCATTTTCTTATTCATGGCATAACCTCCGTTTTTGATCATAAAAAGACCTGTTCAAGATCTGTTCCGAAATCATCATCGACCGATTCATCAACTGCGGATTCAACCAACGAAGCAATATAGTCAACTGACGATTGGCTTAAAACCTTGGGGCTCGGTTTGATCTGATCCATCGTGCCAGCCGTGATAAACAGCACCAGCACCGCGGCCAACGCCAAAGCAGGTCTCGGCAAAGAGAGCAATGACTTGAGATTTTCCAACCACGAAGGTGTTTTGATCTGCGAAGGACAATTTTCTTCCTGAAGACTCTCTTCGATACGCGCCCAAAGATGCGCTGGCAAAGTTGCTTTTGAGGCGCCTTCAAAACTCTCGAACGCCGACTTTCTGGCCGCTTTGGCAAAATCAAGGCACAAGGGACAATTCGCCAGATGGTCCTCCAGCTCTTTGCGGACATTCCCTTCAAGAACGCCGTCGAGATAATCGGTCAGAATTAATTCCTGGGTACGCTCACAATTCATGGTGCACCGCCTCTTTTGCGAAAGACATCATAGCCTCACGCGCCCTTTTGAGCCGCGAGCGAACGGTATTGATATTGATCCCCAGAGAAGAAGCGATTTCCTCATAACTTAACCCTTCAAGATTCCTGAGGACAATGCACGCCCGTTGTTCGGGGTTCAAATGATTTAACAATCTATCAACCGTTTTCTCTCTGGCCTCGCGGTCCATATTATCCCCGGCTTGGGGATGGACCGAAACCGCGTTGATATTCTCATCATATTCAACGGTCGGGTTTCTGTCGCGCTTCTTGGCGTGATTGATCGCCTGATTGACCGCGATCCGGTAAACCCACGTCTTAAACGACGACTGAAAACGAAACTCTTTTAATTTCCGGTGGACCGTCAAGAAAACCTCCTGGGTCACTTCCTCGGCATCTTCTTTATTACCCACTACCCGCAGGGCCACGTTATACACGAAACCTCCTGCGGAATTGTATATCGTTTTGAAACTCCCGAGATCGCCCTGCGACGCCTCTCGTAGAATGTCTTCGGTTATGTCCTGCATGCAAACCTTCTGACCAGTCGGGCATTTCTCAGACTACCCCACCCGACTGGTCATCCTGAAGCCGAAAGGCAAAGGATCTCTTTTGGAACAATCTTTGGTTTCCTCGACAAACTAAAACGGTAAGGGCATGTCGATCATTTTTCATACATCGCCCTTAACTGATCGACCCGCGGGAACTCGGAATAATATTCACCCTGAGGACCGGTGTATCCAGAACCCGAACGCTTTAAAGTGACTGCTGTGTATCCGCCTTTAGAATTAGGGATATTGACAGTGAACGATTCGCCGTGGCCGATCGTGCGCGGTCTTTCGAAGTCATTTTCGTCACGGCCGTAACCGGAATTCCGTTCGGGATTATCAACGATCCTGTACCCTCCGGCCACCTCGATATAATAGGTGTCATTATACTTATAATAATGGCGACCGTCGATTCTTACCTTGCGGCAGCCAAATGGAATGCTCGTGATGATGATAGGTCTTGGTTCGCGGTAAATAACGCGTTTATAGTGATCGATCCTGCAATAGCGTTTTCCGCAGTGATTGCAAGGATGACCGCCGATGGATATCGAAATGTTCCTACCGGAAAAGATGAACCCGGAATGATCACAACTCTGGCGTCCGTGATGATGTCCGTGACCCAACCGGCAAACTGATCCGGCCTCGGCCTTGGGACTATAGATTAAAGCGGCGAGAAGAAAAATTGGAATGACCCAGACGATCCTACTAACACCTTCTTGACCTTTCATAGCAACCTCCCCCAGTTGTGAAGCTTGTTTTTGCTTTCAACAACTTAGACAAGGGATGTTTCCGAAAAGTTCCAACTTTTTACGTATGCAATAATTATTACTTAACTGTAATCATACCTATGACTTAAGGCTTTCT
>CAZLRE010000183.1:0-4168 GCA_964561885.1 uncultured Planctomycetales bacterium
GTCGTTTCATCCTCAGGAAGGTCTGCCGGTGGCGCCGTCGGCCATCACTCCTTCCGGGAAGGTCCTGACCGCCGAATGGAAACAGGTCCCCTATGAAACACCGCGCGAACTGGAACTTAAAGAGATCCCGGGGGTCATTGCCCAGTATAAACAAGCGGCCGTCAACGCGAAGCTTGCCGGTTTCGACGGTGTCGAGGTCCACGGGGCCAATGGTTATCTGCTCGATCAATTCCTTCAGGACGGGTCCAACAAACGCACCGACAGTTACGGCGGCCCGGTTGAGAACCGCGCCAGATTATTGCTGGAGGTTGTTGATGCCGTGGTCGAAGTGTGGGGCAGCCAGAGGGTCGGTGTGCGATTGTCACCATACGGAATCTTTAATGATATGGGAGATTCTGACCCGGTTAAACTTTTCAGTTATGTGCTTGGGCAGCTGGATAAGCGCCGCATCGGATATGTTCACGTGATCGAGCCCCGGGCGACCGGAGCGGGCGGCGGTGATTTTGAAAATGAGAACGCGCCCTGCACTTCGGCGCTGTTCCGTAAAATGTTCAAAGGTGTTTTCATATCCGCCGGCGGATACACGTATGAAAGCGCCAAACAGGCGGTTGAAAATAATTTAGCGGATGCGGTGGCCTTTGGGCGGATCTTTATCGCCAATCCCGATCTTCCCGAGCGCTTTAAGCAAAACGCGCCACTGAACAAATATAATCGCGCCACGTTCTACGGCGGCAGCCACGCGGGATACACCGATTATCCGGCCCTGACGTAAGTTTGTGCTTTGGCCGCGCCAGGGTTCTTTCTTGTATTGCCACCGAATAGCTGTAGAATACAAACACATAATAACGGCGCAAAAGAATATTCAGGAGGCATACGATGAGTACGGAAGAGTTTGAGATCAAGATCGTCTCGGTGGAAAAGGACCGCATCAGGGAAAGCGCCGTGATCAAGGGAGGATGGGTCATTCCTTTCAGGCTTTCAGCCAAACCCAACGAATCGTGGGAAAGGCATTTCTACGAAGCCCACCGCAAGAACACCGACCCCAAGAAAAAAGACGTCAAGATCGTCAATGAATGTGTCGAGGTGCAGTTCACCGAGAATGATAATCTGCAGAAGGCGCTGGAAATGCTCAAAGTCGACGTTGACTCCGCCAACGCGGCTTATAGGGATATTTATCTTAAGAAAATGCAGATCCAGGAGGATCTTAAGGCCCTTCAGTTAAAGCAGGTCGGGGTTTTGCAGAAATTAAAAGATGAGTCAGACGGTTTGAAGTTTTAATTTAAAGGAACACTGCAGGGGTTATTCCATGGGTATCCGCATCGTGGCCGTCGGGGGAAGCGTCCGCAAAGATAATTACACCATGAAGGTTTTGGACCTTGTGACGGATGAGATCAAAAAGCATAAGGATATCATGCTGGATGTGATCGACCCGGCCGCGATCGAACTGTCCCTGCCCGGAAGGCCTGCGACGGCGGATGCCGCAAAACTTCAGCAACTCGTTAAAGAGGCCACGGGAGTTATATTGGCCACCCCTGAATATCACGGAAGTTTTTCCAGCATGATGAAACTTGTCATCGAGAATCTGGGTTTTCCGTCGGTATTGGCCGGAAAACCGGTAGTGCTTCTGGGGGTTGCGGCAGGCGCCATCGGCGCGATTAAATCGCTGGAGCATTTACGCAGTGTCTGTGCTCATACCGGAGCTATTGTCCTCCCCGGACTTGTGTCGGTGGCCAATGTGCAAAAGGCCTTTGATGCTGCCGGCCGGATGACGGACGCGGGCACAGAGGCGAGGGTGCGTTCGGTCGCAACCAGCCTGATCGATTATATCCGTGGCAGTGTCTGCCCGCGTTTTATTCTGGAAGACATGATCCGCAAAGGTTCGTGAGCGTAGCATCCTCGAGAGAATTTCATTAAAGGTCAAACACGCGACGTGAGAACATTTGAGAGAGAACAGCTTCTTCCCTTGCCGATCAACCAGACCTGGGAATTTATCTCCAACCCGCGCAATCTGGCGCGTATCACGCCCGCGTCCCTGGATTTTCGCATCGTTTCACAAGTCCCCGATAAAATGTATGATGGGCTCACCATTGAATACAAGGTCAAGCCGCTGTTGGGCATTCCCGTCACATGGGTGTCGCTCATCAAGAACATTCAGGAGCCTTACCGATTTACCGACGAACAGATCAAAGGACCGTACGCGTTCTGGAGTCACATACACGTCTTAAGCGAAGTCCCGGGCGGGGTCATGATGAAGGACATCATTCAATATGCTCCGCCGCTCGATGGGATATTACCATGGCTCAACAGACGTGTCGTTCGGCCTCAGCTTGAGCAGATCTTTCATTACAGGTCTCAGACATTGAAACAGTTGTTCGGATGACAACCGCAATCACCACAAAGAAAGGAAATCGTATGTTGAAATTTGGGATTTTGACCATGGCCGTTTTTTTGCTGACATCGTGTTCTAAGGCCGGGTCAACCGATAACAGCGCTCAGCAGGGGCGCAAAGTTTATTTCAACCGCGTGCAATTGACGGATCAGCAGCTGCAGTCTTTAGAAAGCATGCTTCAATCGAGAATTCAGGACGGAAAATACTGGTACGATAAACTTTGCGGAGCCTGGGGAGTTGAAGGCGGTCCGACGGCAGGTTTTGTGTTTGCCGGACTGGACATTCCGGGTCCCGTGCCTGTGGACATCTCCGGCGGGAAAACAGGAGTGTTCATTAACGGGCGTGAAGTCCATCCTTTGGATAAGAAGGGTCTGGAACAATTATTCGGTTCTGCGCCCGCCGGGAGATATTGGCTGGACGCCCAAGGGAATATGGGCCCTGAAGGCGGCATGGCGGTGACGAATTTGGCTATGGCGATCGCTCAGGCCCAGAGCCGACAGGGCGGCGGTTCAGTGACCCATGGTTATGGCACAACAGGCGCGCGCGGAACATTGGGCAGCGACGGAGAGGGCGGGTCGATCTATTCCGGCACAGATGCTTCCGGCAAGTCGGTGTTTTGGTTCCCGGGAATGTAATGATTATAAATCGATCGGAGCACCCAAGTTGATCGTTACCAAGGAGGAAGTATGGCACAGGAGAAAAACTCATCGTTGCGCACAGTGGTGTTTTTAATCGTTTTCTTGCCGGTCATCGGCTGGCTGGTCATGTTTTCGGTCAAGAAGAACAGTGAATCGGCACAAAGAGCTCAGGTATGTCAGGAAGAATGCTCACAAAGCGGCGCCCAGGGACATGAATTCACATGGAACATCCTGTCGGGCCCGGTTTGCAAGTGCATTGAATAAGATTTTCTAATTCTTATTCTTAACATGAACCACGCACCTCTAGGACATTCGTTTTGATACCAGTCATATTAAGCAGTTTGCCTTACACTGTTGTTCTTCTCGCCGGGCTCGCGATCGCTTTTGACAGGAAACGCAGTCAGCCGCAGCTGGCGTCATGGGGGATCGTCTGTTTTGGCGTATTGATCGCTTTGTGGGTCATGCGCATGATCCAGGTCGGATGGGTCATCTCGGCCCATCAACAAGGCATGCGGATCAGCGATCATGAAACGCTTTTGACGGTATTGGGGTATTTTCGCGCGGTTGTTTTTTATATTGTCCTTGCGGCGCTCGCGGTTGGGGCTTTTCGCTGGCGTGAAGACGCCGGTGAATCGCTCAAGAAACCAGGGATGTTGGTCGCGGTATGTGTTATCTTGACGATCTTAAGAATAGTGATCGGGCGCAGTTTGCCGGTCGCGAGCCCGTTGTTCTTAATAGTTTTGGTCTGCGAACTCGGTTCCATGATCGCGCTTATGACGGCATTTTATGGATGGCGCAGCGGATTTGTGCCGGATTCCTTACCGGAGCCCGCGAAAGATGTCACGACCGTTGATAAAACTTCCGGTACTGTCGCGCCAAGTCCGCAGCCGGTTGTTGCCCAGGGCATGTTCGAAGAGAAAGACTACATTCCGTTCGTCCTGGGGGTCATGATCCTGGGGGGATTGGTGTGCGTTCCGGTCCTTTGGGGACAATTTAATGATCTTGGATTTGAGAAATCCATTATTCCGTCCATGATCTCATGCGGGATCTTTGTTTATGCCCATGACAACAGGGGAAATTTCTCGATCATAAGGTTTTTGGTCGGCAGGATGTTTATGTTCATGAACGTCATACGTGCGCT
>CAZLRE010000184.1:0-4164 GCA_964561885.1 uncultured Planctomycetales bacterium
GCCCGGTGTCGGCGCTATTCGCCCGGCGATGGAACGGTTGCAGGAGCTTGAACTGGTCGATCCGATCCGTTCAGTGATCGAAGACGGCACGCCGTTTCTGGGGATCTGTTTGGGATTGCAGCTGCTGTTTGAGAAAAGTTTTGAGGGCGGCGAGGTCGCCGGACTCGGGATATTGCCCGGAAGTGTCACCATGTTCCAGGGGCAAGGTCTAAAAGTCCCGCATATGGGATGGAACCAATTGAACATCCGCGATAACTGCCCGATGTACAATGGCATCCCGGCCAAATCGAATATGTATTTTTGTCATTCGTATTATGTGCGTTTGGTGGATGAACACAGCGATAAGATCATCGCGTCCTTGACGGATTACAACGGATTTTTGTTCGTGTCATCGGTGTGCCGCGATAATCTGTGGGCGGTTCAGTTCCATCCGGAGAAAAGCCAGAAAACAGGGTTAAAATTATTGGAGAACTTCATAAGACTATGATACTTTTCCCCGCTATCGATATTAAGAACGGCAAAGTCGTGCGTCTATTGCAAGGGCGTTTTGAAGACGTCACGCAATATTCGTCCAATCCTGTCACAGTCGCCCAGAAATGGGAGGCCGCGGGCGCCCAATGGCTTCACTTGGTCGACTTGGACGGCGCCCAGACCGGGCAGATGAACAATATGCAGTGGATCTTTAATATTGTCAAAGCGGTGAAGATCCCGGTGCAGGTCGGCGGCGGTGTGCGTTCCGAGGAAGTCATCGCGAAATTGATCGAAGGCGGCGTTGCCAGGGTCATTTTGGGAACGCGCGTGGTGGAAGATGAGAATTTCTTGGGGACCGTGCTTTCCAAATGGCCCGATCAGATCGCGGTCAGTCTGGATCATTCCGGCGGTTATGTGGTCACGCGCGGCTGGGTTGTTTTGTCCCAGTGGCGTTTGATCGATTTTGCGCAGAAATTGGAAAAGCTTGGGCTCAAATATCTGATCTCAACCAATGTTGCTGTTGACGGCATGCTGCAGGGGCCGGATTATGACGGCCTTAAAGAATTATTGAACGCCGTCAAGATCCCGGTCGTCGCCTCCGGCGGTATTTCATCGCTTGAAGATATCAAGAAACTGAAGTCCATGAATTTACCCAATCTTCTGGGTGTGATCACCGGAAAGGCGATCTACGAGGGGAAATTGAATTTTGCCGAGGCGGTCAAGATATGCTCAACAAACGGATAATCCCGTGTCTGGATGTCAAAGACGGACGCGTGGTCAAGGGGGTTAATTTTGTTGAGCTTAAGGATGCCGGTGACCCGGTCACCATTGCCAAGGCTTATGACGAGCATGAGGCCGATGAGATCGTTTTTCTGGACATCACGGCCAGCCACGAGAAACGCGGTATCCTTTTAGAGATCGTCCGTCAGACCGCGGAACAGGTCTTTATGCCCTTGACCGTGGGCGGCGGGGTCAGTAAACTTGAAGACATTCGTGATCTTTTAAATGCCGGCGCTGATAAAGTGTCCATGAATACCGCGGCGGTCAAGAATCCCAATCTGATCGCGGACGGTGCGGCGATGTTCGGCAGCCAGTGCATTGTGGTTGCGATCGATGCCAAAAAAGTCGGCAAAGGCTGGGAAGTGTTCACCCACGGCGGCCGCAACGCCACAGGAATGGATGCGGTGGCCTGGGCCAAGAAAGCACAACAGCTGGGAGCGGGCGAAATTTTATTGACCAGCATGGATGCCGACGGGACAAAGGACGGTTATGACCTGCCGTTGACGGACGCCGTGTGCAAGGCGGTCAATATCCCGGTCATCGCCTCCGGCGGCGCCGGTAAACTTGAAGATTTTCTGAATGTCTTTACGCAAACATCCGCCGATGCGGCTCTGGCCGCCTCGGTTTTTCATTACGGCGAAATGTCCATTGGGGACGTTAAACAGTACTTAAAATCAAAAAAAGTGAGTATCCGATGAGCGCATCTTCCGAAGCTGAAACGATCCAGATCACATCAGCGAACCTGGACAAATTAAAATACAACAGCGATGGGCTGATTCCCGCGATCGTTCAGGACCATGCCAATAAGGAAGTCCTGATGATGGCCTATATGAACATTGATTCGTTGCGCGAGACCATCAAGGTGGGCAAGACCTGTTTCTGGTCGCGTTCGCGTAAAAGCTATTGGGTCAAGGGTGAGACCTCCGGGCATTTCCAGTTCGTTAAAGAAATATTTTACGATTGCGACTGCGACACGCTGTTGATCACGGTCGAACAGGTCGGTGCGGCGTGCCACACCAACAAACGAAGCTGTTTTTATCGAAAGATTACGGCCTAAAGCGTAGGGGCGGGGTCACCCCGCCCTTACAGGATTTTTATGAATCAATTGTCCAAAGACGAATTCCTGAAATTATCCAATCAAGGCAACCTGATCCCGGTCTACCGAGAGATCCTGGGAGACATGGAAACGCCGGTGTCGGCGTATTTGCGCCTGTCCAAAGGTTCCAAATATTCATTCCTTTTGGAATCGGTCGAGGGGCAGGAAAAAGTGGCGCGGTATTCGTTTATCGCCCGGTCGCCTGAACTGGTTGTCCGCAGTAAAGGAAAAGACGCCAGGATCATCCGTTTGTCCAAGGGAAAAACCACCCAGGAATCGCGGACGGTCAAGGATTCTCCGCTGTCCTTGGTCCGCGAACTCATGGCGGACTATAAATTTGTGAGCGTTCCTCAATTGCCGGTATTCTGCGGAGGGATGGTCGGGTTCTTAAGTTATGATTGCGTGCGGTTCTTTGAGCGTCTGCCTGAGAAAGCCAAGGACGTCCTTAACATGGCGGACATGGTTTTTGTGATGGCCAAGGAACTGGTCATCTTTGACCATCTGCATCACAAGATCAAGATCATTGCCTGCGCCCAAGTTTCCTCCAAAGACTCGCTGAGCGTTAAAACCAGAAAATACAACGACGCCTGCAAGAAGATCAATGTCCTGATCAGGGACATGGAGGGGCCGTTGCCGAAATTACCCAAAAAGACCGTCCGCAAGCCGAAAGCCATTGCGTTTAAATCCAATCTGACAGCCAAAGAGTTCGAGGAAATTGTCATTAAGGTCAAAAAAGAGATCAAGGAAGGCGAGATCATCCAGGCGGTCCTCTCCCAGCGCTTTGAGGTTGACATTTACACCGATTCCTTTAATATCTACAGGAGTTTACGGGCGGTCAACCCGTCGCCGTACATGTTTTACCTGAAATTTGACGACCTTCATCTGGTCGGTTCGTCGCCTGAGCTTCTGGTGCGCTGCGAACACGGCCTTGTGGAAACGAGACCCATCGCCGGAACAAGACCGCGCGGTCATGATGCGGCGCAGGATGAGGCCTTAAGCCGCGAGCTTTTGGCAGATCCCAAAGAGCGCGCCGAGCATGTGATGTTAGTTGACCTGGGCCGCAATGACCTGGGCCGGGTGTGCGCGCAGGGAACGGTCAAGGTTTCCGAGTTCATGGCGGTGGAACGCTACTCGCACGTCATGCATATTGTCAGTAACGTGCAGGGCCGGCTTAAGCCGAGCATGGACGCGCTGGATGTTTTGGAGGCGTCTTTTCCGGCAGGAACGGTCTCCGGCGCTCCCAAGATCCGCGCCATGGAGATCATTGAAGGGTTGGAGCCCTCCAGACGCGGTCCTTACGCCGGATGTGTCGGATATTTAAGTTTCTCGAAAAATCTCGATACTTGTATTACAATACGCACCATCGTTGTGCAGGGGAACAAGGCCTATATCCAGGCCGGAGCGGGCATTGTGGCGGATTCCGATCCGCACAAGGAATATCAGGAAACTTTAAATAAAGCTAGGGCTCAAATCAAAGCGATCGAGCTCGCGCATAGTTAAAATGAAAAGGAAAGGGTTCAATAATGGAAGTTAGAATCAGGTTACAAAAAGCAGGAAAGGCCGCGAACAAGGTCTACAACTACAGGATCGTGGCCATGAGCCGCAAAGAAGGCCGCGACGGCCGCAGTCTGGATATCCTCGGTTATTATGATCCGGCCAAGAAACCGGCGTCGGTCTCCATCGATCATGCCAAGCTGCAGAAGTGGGTCGAAAAAGGCGCGCAGATGACCGATACCGTCAGAAGTCTGGTCAAGAAAACCGCCAAAAAGTAATTTAAGAAACGGTTTTCGCGGGAACGTTATTTTACTTCCGCGAAG
>CAZLRE010000185.1:0-1134 GCA_964561885.1 uncultured Planctomycetales bacterium
AAATGACCAAGGGCCAGAAGATGTGTCTGGTAGGCCCAAATGGCGCCGGTAAATCAACGCTTCTAAAAATGCTGGCAGATGCGATCTCGCCTGATACCGGGACCCGCAAATTGGGCCATCAGGTGACGATGGGATATTTTTCCCAGACACGGTTGGACGTTTTGAGTCCGACGAGAACGGTCTATGAAGAGCTCATGACAGCGGTCACAACGAGCATTCCTCAATCCAAGGCCCGGTCGCTATTGGGTATTTTCAATTTCCGCGGGGACGATGTTTTCAAGCATGTCGGGGTTCTTTCCGGAGGAGAGAAGAGCCGATTGATCCTGGCGAAACTGCTTATCAATCCTCCGAACTTTATTCTGCTTGATGAGCCGACAACCCATTTGGATATTGACGGCGTTGAAGCATTGACCAAATGTTTTAAGAATTATGAAGGCACGCTGTGCTTTATCAGCCACGACCTGTTCTTTATCAAGGAAATCGCAAACCATATCGTTGAGGTCAATAACGGACAGATTAAAACGTATCCGGGCGGGCTTGATTATTATCTGGAGAAGAAAGCCGGCATTGACCTGGCGAATAAAGAAAAGACCGAACAGCTGAAGATGGCGGCCAAGGCCATGGGTCAGAACCCCAAACAAAAGCAGGAAGCGGATGCCAATTCGAATTTATCTGAAATGGAACGCCAGCATAAGCAGGCGCTCAAGCGTTTAGAAGAGATCAAAAAGATCATCCGCAATTTGGAGAAGGAAGACCAGGAGCTTGAAACAGAAATGTATGTTAAATCACGTGTGCTAAGCGATGTTAACAAGGCGCGCGATCCGCAGGTCCTCAAAGAATGCGGCCAGCGTTTAAAGGAGATCCAGACGCGCCGGCGTGAACTCATGGCGACGATCAATCAGTTGAAGGAAGAACAGCGCAGGATCAATAAATGAACCTTAAATTAGATCTGCATGATATTTATTCCGAAGGGCACAAGCTTGATCAGGCCATTGACGAGATCATGGAAGAGGCCATTTCCAAGAAAGCCAGATGCGTTGAGATCATTCCCGGCAAAGGCAGCGGTCAGCTTAAGAAATTCGTTCTGCGCACGCTGGAAAAGAATTATAAAGGAAAGTATCACCGCATCGAGAA
>CAZLRE010000185.1:1144-4109 GCA_964561885.1 uncultured Planctomycetales bacterium
GGATATTTGTTCACTTCAGGTGGGTATAAGGTGACCGTATGCTAAGAGCATATCTTTGTTTATTGGTTGTTCTTTTTTGCGGCTGCACGCAGATCAAACAGATCCAGAATTTAGACCCGCTTCTGACGCTAAAGGATTTCTCCGACGAAAAAGATTCCCAGCAGAAATGGGTCGACCAGGAAGTCGAAAGATTTGAACTGCTTTTGGCTGCTTTTGACGATGGATCGATCAAAAGCCTGACGACCCAGGATGCCCTCCGCGAGCGATTCGGCGATCCGGTCGTCGTTGATCAGATTCAGGAAAACAGTTTTCCCGCCCAACGATGGCTGTATCGTCATCCGATCCAGAAGTTAGCCTCACAGCGCATCTATTTCTTCTTTGATGCCAACGGACATCTTTTAAGATCCGAACGCGTTAGTCCCTCTGTGCATGAACAGTAGATCTCCGATAGCGCAAGACATCCACGCCATTTATCAGCTTTTATTGAAACGTTTCGGTCCCCAGAAATGGTGGCCAGGGGAGACGCCCTTAGAGGTCATTGTCGGCGCTGTCTTGACCCAGAACACCAACTGGGGCAATGTTGAGAAAGCCATCTCCAATCTCAAGCGCAAAGGGCTTCTTTCGGTAGAGAAGCTTAACGAAATTCCGCTTAATCGTCTCGCCCAAGCGATCAAACCCGCCGGATATTTCAATGTTAAAGCCAAACGGCTTAAGAATGTGGTTGGATTGATTGTGAACAATTACGGAGGGTCGCTTGATGCGATGCGAAAGGTGCCCATCGAGGAGCTTCGCCGGCAATGGCTTTCGGTCAACGGCGTAGGTCCGGAGACCGCGGATTCGATCCTGCTTTACGCATTAGATAAACCGGTTTTTGTGGTCGATGCGTATACAAAGAGATTTCTAGCGCGTCACAATATTGTTTCTATTGCTGATGATTATGGGCGGGTGCAAAGGGTTTTAACGGATGCTCTTGACCGGGACATGCGGGTATTCAATGAATACCACGCCCTGATCGTCAAGCTGGGGAAAGATCATTGCAGGCCGAAACCAAAATGCGAACTGTGCCCTTTAAAAAATATCCGATATGATATGAAATCAAGATGTGCGCAATGCTTCAGGGCTTTCTTAAAAGAAGAGAAGAAATATTGGACCGGCAAGACAGAAGAATCTGTTTTATGCCGGAGTTGTCAAGGCGCTAATTCATATCGATCAGCTTTTTGCGCTGATATTCCAGCCAAGCGTCGCCGTGACGGGTGATCCAGTCGTGGGCGGCAGTGGCAAAACCGATCTCGCGTCCGGCTTTCTCGCTTTCGATCCATTTGTGCTTATAGATTTCCTGACGGGCCTGAGAATCTTGTAAAAAAGGATATTCAGTTTTCATATAAGATAGTCCCTGCGTTGTTTTCTTTTTTCGTTGATTTATAACGTTGGGTGTTTGGTGTGTCGTGGCAGTCATTACTTTAACAAACAAGTTGGCCAAATCAAGATAAAATACATTTTTTATAGGTGTTTTGATCATGCTCGACGGAGAAAATACTAATGCCGGAGCGCGCGCCAAGGTCATTATGCATATCGACATGGACGCGTTCTTTGCCGCGGTCGAACAGAGGGACAATCCGGCTCTCGTAGGCAAGCCGGTTGTCGTTGGAGCGGACCCAAAGAACGGGAAAGGCCGTGGTGTGGTCTCAACATGCTCTTATGAGGCCCGCAAATTCGGGATTCATTCAGCAATGCCGATCTCAACAGCCTACCGTCTTTGTCCGCAGGCGGTCTTTGTGCCGCCTAATTTCCGGAAATATAAGCAGGCATCCGAGCAGGTCTTTAAAATTTTAGAACGATACACGCCGGATATTGAACCCATCAGTATTGATGAGGCGTTCTTGGATATCACCGGGACGGTCCATTTGCATAAAACTCCCGTTGATTTGGCCCAACGGATCAAGGAGGACATCTGCAGAGAGGTCCGTTTGACCGCATCCGTCGGCATTGCCCCGGTCAAGATGGTAGCCAAGATCGCCTCCGACATCAACAAACCCGACGGTCTTCTGGAGATCAGGCCAGGGGAAGTCGAGGATTTTCTTGCGCCGCTGCCGGTCGAACGGCTTTGGGGTGTCGGACGCAAGTCCAAAGATGTTCTTAACCGGATGGGCATTTATGTCATCGGCGATCTTTTAAAGATCCCGAAACCCAGGATCTTTGAACTGTTGGGAGAGCAAGGTCTTCATTTGTTGGATCTGGCATCGGGCATCGACCCGAGGGAAGTTTCGGTCAGCGAGGAGGCAAAGTCGGTCAGCCACGAGCATACCTTCGACATTGATGAGGCTGAAGCTCAGACAGTGGCTAAGGTTTTATTTATTCTGTCCCAGAAAGTTTCCCGCCGTCTGCGTAAGGAAGATCTGAAGGGGAAAACCGTTTCTGTCAAAATTAGGCTTAAGAATTTCCAAACATTCACCCGCGCCAAAACCCTGGATAAGCGCACCAATTTTGTGGAGACGATCGACCGGACCGCGAGGCAGTTATTCCTGGATTTCTTTAAACCGGGGATGAAGGTGCGTCTCATTGGCGTGCGGGTCACCGGATTTGAGGACCCGTATGTCTCCGACGGGCTTTTTACCGAACCGGGGGAGGTCAAAAAGGAGAACGTCCATCGCGCGGTCGACCGTCTCAAGGACCGTTTCGGCGAAGGATCGATCCATTGGGGCGCGTAGTGGTTCAACTTTGTTCACCACGAGGTTTCCATTGCTCATTGTTTAAATCGTCGTTATAATTGGAGCGTTTTTATAGCCCTGGAATATTATGGAAATCCTTACTCTTATAGTCTCTGTCCTTACGCTTATTGCGGCCGGAGTTCTTATCCTTCGCAAACCTCCGCAGGACAATCGTGACCTCTCCAAAGATTTTGAACATGCGGACAAGAACCTTGAACGTGCCCAGCGCGCTCTTCAAGAGGAGATCGCCCGCAACC
>CAZLRE010000186.1:0-417 GCA_964561885.1 uncultured Planctomycetales bacterium
GACCTCCTTAAAGACCACCATACTCGATCAAACTTTTGCATTGCGGACAAGAACGCAAGTGGTCCTTATGATAATCGAAATAAACAAAACAGCAATATGGACATTGCCTGAAAAAAGCCGACTGGTGGATATCCATTGCCTTCTTGCCATTACAATTATAAATGACCCACGCGAGCATAACAAGGACGGTATGAATTATTACCAATGCCGCTATCGCAGTTGAGAAATCAATCTTGATCACGCTGATCCATCCTCATGCGTATGGTCGGAAACGGGGCCAGATCGATGCCCAGGTCTTCTGCGGGGTCGATCACCTTTTGTGGCCCATTATTTAACTCAGGCTTGTACTGGGACTTGGAGATAGAACCAACACGGCCTGTTAAATCTGGCTTGGCCAGTTCCCTGGTGAGGGAACCC
>CAZLRE010000186.1:427-2373 GCA_964561885.1 uncultured Planctomycetales bacterium
AACCCGACCTGATGTCTAAATTAAGACGCTGATCGTAGACACCCTGCCTCTGATTCCGATCATCCAGGGCCGACATCGTAAAATCGTCAGCCCGCAGAAATGACCCCAGAAACACGAACATTGGTTTGGGAGGTAATATCGGATTAGGGAATGTCAATTCAAACGTGTTGATAACCAGAAAATGAACGCCGAACGCGATACAAAAAGCTGAGATCAAACCGACTTTTTTTTGAAACACCTGCGCCCCCTATTGCTGGCTATCGGTGGCAATATTGATCTTCTCGATCCCTAACAACCGGCACAGATCCCACACATCCACGATCCTGCCCACGGATGCCCTGCGGTCCGCTTTGATCAAGACCGGCAATTTCTGACTGGCAAATTGGCTCAATTGGTCTTTGAGGTCTTTATTGGAAACGATCTGCTGGCGGAGATAAATAACGTTCTCGCCAGTGATGGTCACAACTAGATTTCTTTCTTCAACATCGCCGCTGACAACCGCTTTGGGAAGCTTAACATCGATGTCCGGAGAAAGGGTCAAGGCTGAAGTTAAGATGTAGAAAACGATCAGCAAAACGGTCACATCCACAAGCGGGACCATATCAAACGACCGCAGGCCGTGCTTCATGTGGGCATAACGCTTGAATTTCAACTTGGGCCTCTATTGCGCGTTCGATTGCGCTAACTGCACCAGAAGATCATTGAGCTCACAGGCTGTCCGTTCCATATCGAGAACAAATGAACCGACTCTGGCAACGCAATAATTATACGCTAACAAAGTCGGGATCGCGACCACCAGGCCGAAGATGGTCGTCAAAAGGGCCTGCCACATCCCGCCGGCAATATCCGCCGGAGCCACCGGGTTCATAGCGGCCGACCGCGTCTGGATCGCGTAAAAACTGACGGCCAAACCGGTCACTGTTCCTAACAAACCAAGCAGGGGTGCCAAATGGGAAATCGTCATCAGCGCCGGCAAGTTTTTCTCGAGCAAAGCGATCTCAATATTGCCTTCACTTTCGATCGCTTCTTTGATCTCATGACGGGGGGATCCGTATTTGACGATCCCGGCCTTCATGATTTTGGCAACAGGAGATGCGTTCTGTTCACATAGAACGAGCGCTTCCTTCAGATGATTCTGCTTGAGAAGCTCAAAAACTTTTGATTTGAAAGAGTACACGTTTGTTGTGACCGATGAGAAATACGATATCCTCTCGATAACAAACGCCATGCTCACCAGAGAACAGATAACGATCGGCCACATCAGCGGCCCGCCATTGATTATGATCTGCCAAACACTCATCAACCTTCCCCCTTCGCTGCGGCTGAACTTCCGGATCTAATTGCGATCATTTCTTAGTGCCGCGCCCCCGGCCGATCCAATCGATGCGCTCCTGGGCGTACTTCGCTTCTTCCGTTTGATACGCCACCACTTTTTCATAGGTGTTTTTCGCGTTCGGCCAATCTTCATTATTCTCAAAAATGCGTGCGGCGCGCAAATACGCCTTGATCCCCCAAGCCGGTTCGTCTTTATAAAGATACGGCACTTTTAAATACGCCTCGACAGCTTTGTCCCAGGCGCTCATGGCCTCATAAGCATCCCCGATCAAAAACTGCAATTGAACATCCAGGACACCGCTGGCGCCTTGAGAGGCTGTTAGCGCTTTGGCATAGGTCTCAGCTTCCCGGGTATAATCCCCTTCCCTGCGATAAACCTGCGCAAGTTTCATATACGCGTCACGGCGGAATTCGGGATTTCCGTCGACGATCTTCTGATAGGTCTCCGCGGCTTTATCCGGGGCCAGCTCCTTCGAAAATATCCCAGCGATCGCAAGGCCGGCCTTGGCCGTCATCTCTTTATCCTTCTCAGGTATTTTGCGATACTCATTGAGAGCCTTGTCATACTCCTTGTTGGCTTCAAACGCCTGACCTAATTCATAATGAACGGC
>CAZLRE010000186.1:2383-4107 GCA_964561885.1 uncultured Planctomycetales bacterium
ACGCGCAAGGATCTGCTGAAAATAATCGATCGATTGCAAATAATCGGATGCTTTGAAATAATACTGCGCCAGCCAAAAGAGTGAATTCTCCTCGGCATCCGTACCGGGATATTTGTAAATGACCAATTTAAACCGTTTGACGGCTTCCTTCTCTTGACCCATCACATGATAGGCCTTGGCAATACCGATCTCGGAATTGCGGACAATAGGAAGGCTCTCCGGAAACTGCTTGATGATCTTCTGGAATATTTTGATCGCTTCTTCCGGCCTGTTGATATTCAAATGCGACAACGCCAGAACATAATTAGCCTCAGGAATAAAATCCGCGGGATGATCCGGGTTCTTAAGAAAATTCTCGATCGATTGGATGGCCGCGGTCGAATCGCCCTTTTTGAAATACGCAACACCCAGATAATAATCGATATCGTTCAAATATTTACTGTTGGGAAAATTCCGGCGCAAACTTTGAAAAGCCAGGGTCGCGGTCTCGATCTTGGCCATTTTTAAAAGCGCGATCCCCTGACGGTACTGGACATAATCGGCATATACGCTCCCCGGATAATCCTTGAGGACCCTGTCGTAAACCTCGACCGCTTTGTCCCATTCTTCTGCGTCCTGATAGGCATCGCCGATCTGGGTCAGTGCGCTCACCTTGACGGTCGTGCTTTTGGTCTCATCCAATACACTTTTAAAACTTGTGATGGACTGATCGATCTGTCCCATTTTTAAATATGTCCAGGCCATGCCGAAATTCGCCTTCTCAATGACCTCCTGGCTCTCCCCTTTGGGGTCGCCCGCGTCTACGACAATTTTATATTCGCGGATCGCATCAGGATAACGCTGGGCCGAATAATAAACATTGGCCATACCCAAATGCGCTTCCAGAAGCCGGCTGCTCGTGGGGAACAATTCGATCAAACGGTTATATGCCCTCAAGGCCTGGTCATGATCTCCCGTCTCGGCATAAAAACTCGCCTTTCCCAGAAAGATCTCGTCATTTAAAATATTTTTCTCCTGTCCGATGGTTTCAGCCTGGTTAAACGCCGCAATGCTTTCATCAAATTTCTTAAGCTTTAGGTTCCCCCATCCCTGACTGACGAGAGATGCGACAAGCAAATTCGGGTCCTGCGCAGCGCCCTGGACCTTTCGGTAATACAAATTCGCCTCTTCAAATTTATCCTGGTAATAAAAAGATTCCGCGATATTAAAATCGACCTGTATCAGTTTATTGGACTGAGGGAATTTAAAAGCATACGCCTTGAACAATTCGATGGCCTTCTCAAAATTCCCAAGATTATAAGCGCATTCCGCGATCTTATAGCTCGCATCCTCGGCCAATTGGTGGTCGGGGAACTTTTCGATCAACCCCTTGAAAACATCACCCGATTCTTTGTATTTTTTCTGATCAAAGAAGGCCCAACCCAACGAGTAATAGGCCTGGGGGGCGTAAACGGACCGGGGAAACAACTCAATGACTTGGCGGTAATTCTTCTCTGCCTGGACATAATCCAGCCCCTTGAGATAGGTTTCACCGAGCCAAAAAAGGGTCGCGTCCTTGAACTCTGAATATTTCAATAAGCCCTGGAAGGTGTTAAAGGCCTTCAAATACTGACTTTTAAAAAAGTAACACTGGCCGGAAAGCAGCTCAACCTGGACTTTTTTATCGGATTGGGGATATTTCTGAAGGAACTCTTCGATATATCGGATGGCCACATCATAAAAAC
>CAZLRE010000187.1:0-4058 GCA_964561885.1 uncultured Planctomycetales bacterium
AAAGCGCGCAGAGCATGCTGAACACGGTTGCCCAGCTGAGCCAAAACCTTGTCCGGAATATCCAAAGGATTCTGCGTAACAAAATAAATACCAACGCCTTTGGAACGAATGAGACGCACAACCTGTTCGATCTTCTCTAATAAAGCATCCGGCGCGTCCTCAAACAGCAGATGCGCCTCATCAAAGAAGAACACCATCTTGGGCTTGGCTACGTCCCCAACTTCAGGCAATTGCTCAAAAAGTTCTGCCAATAGCCATAATAAAAATGTCGCGTAGATCTTTGGTTTGAGATAAAGTTCGTTCGCCGCAAGGATGTTGATCATGCCGCGGCCGTTGGAAGATGTTTGAATAAGATCGAAAATGTCCAATGACGGTTCGCCGAAAAGTCCGTCTCCGCCCTGAGTGGACAATTCCATGAGCCCGCGCTGGATGGCGCCGACCGAGGCCTTGGAAATATTGCCGTATTCGGTTGTGAACTCCGATGCATTATCTCCCACATACTGGACCATCGACCGAAGATCTTTAAGGTCTAGGAGCAGCATGCCGTTATCATCTGCGATCTTGAAAATGAGATTCAGAACTCCGCCCTGAACTTCGTTGAGATTCAATAACCGTGTAAAAAGAAGCGGGCCCATGTCGGACACCGAGGCGCGCACCGGATGACCGCTTTTGCCGAAGACATCCCAGAACGCCACCGGGAAACTTTCAAACGCCTGGCCTGTCAGCCCTAAGGCAGCGATGCGCTCAACGATCTTGGGATTGTTGCCTCCTGCCTGGCTTATACCGGCAAGATCGCCTTTGACATCCGCCATAAAAACCGGAACGCCGATGAGGCTGAACTGTTCCGCGATCGTCTGCAGCGTGATGGTCTTGCCTGTGCCGGTCGCGCCGGCAATGAGCCCATGACGGTTGGCCATCTGGGGCAAAAGATGGAATTCCTGGGCATTCTTGGCAATAAGCATTGGGACTCCTTCGGCTGTGATCAATTAGTGAAATGGAAGGCTTTATACTATCACGCCCTTGGATGCTCTTCAAGTCGGGTAACGATGAGGAACTTAAAATGCGAAGGGGTTAAGCTCGTCCTCAGCGTACGAAACTTAACCCCTTCGTGATGCGTGTTTCATGTGTGGTCCTCTTTAATTGACCATTTATTGACCTCCGTACAACAAATAGGACAATTTTGTCCAGAAAACGGAGGTCGAGATACTGACTACCTTAACTTATTTCATTACTATTACGAAAGTCAGTAGACACTCAGAATACAGGCCAATTAAAAACGCCGGACACCGGTCTTGCGGCGGACAGGATCACCCGTACGGGCGAACCTGGCGCGCCTTGCTCCTTCCGCGAGGACCTTTTGGATATCCCTCGCCTGGGCCCCGTATGTCCTGGCCGATTTGACCAATTGCGCGCACTCTTCGTAACGCTCGTTAGTCAGCGCATCCTGTAAATACGCCAACGCGGTCACTTGGAGCACCTGGTCCTCTTGGTTTGTTTTCTGATCGTCTTTATTGAATGTGAAATTGAATCGCATATGTTACTCCTTTAGTAGGTCCTCATGATTTTGAGGACGATTGTTTCATCGGATTTTTTCTTTTCTCAGTACGTTCTCGCGCTTGCGCTGATGCACGAAGAACTTAATGAGAACGACCAAACAAATGCCTGACATATTTGGCGTGTCCATAGGATCACCTCCTTCATTGTCTTGATGCTCTCTGTTATTAATGACTCATTATTCATATGTTACTTCGTTATGGATGTTGCGGGTTCACGGGCCAGATACAAGCCCAATATCACAAGCCCTCCGCCTGCCAATAACGAAAATGTTAAATGTTCCTTTAAAAAGACCATGCCGAGAATGACCGCAAAGACCGGTATCAAATTCATGAACTGACTGGCCCTGGCCGCACCGATACTGTTAATGGCCTCATAATAAAAGATAACTGCGATCACCGACGGACCAATGGCCAAATACAGGAGTCCTAAAATGAACGGCCATGAATTCCACGCGCCATGGACCGTCTGCATTTCCATCATCGCCGGGACGATGCAAAATCCGGCTCCCATCCCGGAAACCAGGGTCATCGTGACCAAAGGCGAATGATCTTCCAGAACCTGTTTTGAGAAAAGAGCGTAGGCCGCTGCGCAGACCACACATAACATAAAGTAAATCTCTCCCTTACCTATTCCAAGCCCGGAGACGATTTCCCATCGCCCCTGGCTGATCACAACCCAGGCCCCAATTAAAGAAACCAGAAAAGCCAGCGCTTTGCCAGGGCTCACTTTTTCCCCAAGAAAGACATGCGAGAAAAAGGCTACGGCAACCGGAACAACGCTGACGATGACCGAACCTCGGCCCGCATCGAGCACCTGAATGCCTTTCAAAAAGAAATAACTGTAGCCCATCACGCCTAATAAAGCGGCTGCAGCAGCGTTCAACCAATGTGTCCCGCGGACAGCTGGTTTTTCATCCTTCATCCAAATGTAAGCGCCTATCAAAAGCGCAACAAATCCGAAGCGAAAAAATGTGATGGTAAACGGCCCGGCCAACGGACTGATGACTTTCGCCACAATAAAACCACCAGCCCATAACACCGCCATGATCGTTAATTTTAAAGGGATCATACTTATATTTACCTTTCTAACATTTCTCATCGGGGAAAAATAAAAAACCACCGATTCATCTAAGAGTCGGTGGTTTTGATATTAAATCCTTGAAAATCTATTTAACTAACGAATCAAAACACACCCCTCCCGGCGTACTTTCTCCATGCGACGCACGGAAAAAGCATCAGGCCCGAAATAGAATGTGTGGTGTGATTCGTTAAGTGTTTCATAAGCTCGAGAAGTTTAACACAGCATTGGGGCGGTGTCAAATGCGAGGATTAAACACAAGCGAGCACAAGAGCCCATGAAACATGTGTCTTCCTGTGCTCCTGTGTACTTGTGTACCTGTGCTCTTTTAATCCCTCCTAGGGCCTTGCATTCATCTGACGCGGACCGTGCCGGAGAGCGGATAAGGATTGGTTCGGTTCAAAGCTCTGTCCTCCACCCATAATCGATAGGTGTACGTGCCCGCGGCCACGATGGCGTTCGAATCGTTGCGGCCGTTCCAAATCACCTGATTGCTCAGGGTGGTCTGATAGACATTGGACACCAGGGTCCTCACCAATGTTCCGCCGCTGTTATAAACACGTAACGAAACCGTGGCCGGCTCTGAAAGAGTGTAGCGGATAGTCGTCGTTTGTCCGGTCGACGGCCTGAAAGGATCCGGAGAATCGCCAAAGCCTGAGACCGTTGGGGCAAGCGAATCCTTGGTCACCTGGGTTGAGCCCGAGGCAACACTTCCGCCCGCGTCTGTGGCGGTGACCGTTGCTGTGTAAATGCCGTTGGCCACAAGATTGTTCGACGTATTTCGTCCGTTCCAGACCTGGCTCATGCCTGTTCCGCTGCCGGAATAGGAACGCACCAAAGTGCCGGAACCATTGCGGATCTGCAGCGTCCAATTGGCGGTGTGATTAAAAGACGCGCTCACGGTGGTTGTGTCGGCGCGCCCGTCGCTGTTGGGACTGAAATAAACCGGCATGCTTGTGACCCCGCTAACTGTAACGGCATTATTATTGACCGTGACCTCAACTGTTTCCTGGTCCGAAAGAGTTCCATCGGTGGCGGCGAACTGGATCTGATACGTTCCGCTCTGATTGAACCCCGGCGTCCAGCTGAACGTGCGCGTGCCCGCGTTGAAAGCCGCGCCTGACGGCAGTGACGATGCCGAATACGTGACCAATTGGCCGTTGGGATCGCCGGCATTGATCACAAACGACAGAAGCGCCCCTTCGTTCACGATCTTGGGGCCGATGGAATCGAGCATCGGAGGATAATTGACCGGTTGCGAAAGATAACTCTTCATGATCGTGTTTAACGAAACGTTCGGTATGTGATGATTGGCGGTATCCACCATCGACATCTTGCGCACGATCTCCTGCCAGCTGTCGTTACGGATGTCCGGAAGGTCTTTGTTAAAGATGTTGTGCGTATACAAACCCCATTCCGACGGA
>CAZLRE010000188.1:0-3976 GCA_964561885.1 uncultured Planctomycetales bacterium
ATGAGAATCTGATCGAAGCGCCGGCCGATAATGACCAGCCGACCGCTATTCCTGTCTCGCAGATCACGGGCGAACCCATCGATATCGATGCCGGACCGAACTGGGATGATGATCTCTCAGGTTCTCCCATTTACGCTGAGAATGACCCGAATTTCCAGGCGCTCACCAACGAAGAAAAGGAAATGCTTTTTAGCGTCGAACGTATTTCCATGATGTATTTGCCGCGCATCTGCAATCATTGCGCCAATCCGTCGTGCGTGGCCTCGTGCCCGTCCGGCGCGCTGTATAAGCGCGGGGAGGACGGCATCGTGCTTGTCAATCAGGACAAATGCCGCGGCTGGCGCGCTTGTGTGACGGCCTGCCCTTATAAAAAGATCTATTACAACTGGAAGACCGGAAAGTCCGAAAAATGCATCCTGTGTTATCCGCGTGTTGAGACCGGACAGGCGCCGGCATGTTTTCACACCTGCGTCGGACGCATCCGTTACATGGGCGTCATGCTTTATGATGCCGACCGTATTGAAGAGGCCATGAAGGTCCCCAAGGAAGGTCTTGTTGAGTCCCAGCGCAGTGTTCTGCTGGATCCCAATGATCCGAAAGTTATTGAGAATGCGCTCGCCAACGGCATCAGCCAGGGATGGATCGAATCAGCGCAAAAGTCCCCGGTCTGGAAATATGTGATGGAATGGAAAATGGCCCTTCCGCTGCATCCGGAATTCCGCACTCTTCCGATGCTTTACTATGTTCCGCCGCTTTTGCCTGTCATGGGACGCACGGATAACAATATTTATGAGCACGATTCTGAAACCATTTTTGGCTCCATCGACAAGGCTCGTCTTCCCATGAAATATCTGGCGGCGCTGTTTTCCGCTGGGAACATGGAACCGGTGAGGGATTCGATGAAGAAATTGATGGCGGTGCGGGTCTATCAGCGGTCGCTGACGATGGGCGACATTGAACCTGAAAAGCTCGTCAAGATCTTGCGGGACGCTCAATTGACCGAAGCGCAGGCGCAGGAGATCTACCGCCTGAGCGCTCTTCCGGGTCCGGAAGACCGCTTCATGATGCCGCCCATCCAGCGGGAAGAAAGTGTTGAGAACACCTGTTCTCCGGATAAATGTAAAGGTTCGTGCGGATTGGGCAAGACAGAGAAACCGCAGCGGGGGCTTTAATGTTAACGGCAAGTTCAAAACGTCAGCTTTATTCGGCCCTGGGTTCTTGGCTGCAGTATCCTGCTGTCGATACGGTGCAGCAGGGCAGAGATTTGGCGGACCGCCTCGGACCTTTATCCGGGCAGGCCTGGGGATATCTGGAAAGTTTTTTGGACCGGACAAGTGTGATGAGCCTGAGTCAGAGGCAGGAGCATTATGTGCAGACGTTCGATCTGATGCCGCAATGTTCGCTGTACGTGAGCGTTCATCTCTTTGGTGAGGAAAGTTTCAAAAGGGCGGAGCTTATGGCCGGGCTTAAACGCGTCTATGACAGCCATGGCGTTATCGACACAACGGAGCTGCCGGACCACTTGGCGCTCCTTCTTTTGAACAACGCCCATTTTTCCGACGAAGAATGGCATGAACTTGTTTCAATGGCGATCCTTCCGGCGATCATCAAGATGATCGATAATCTGGATAAACGCGATAATCCTTACGCGCTGGCCCTTAAAGCGGTGCGCGCGCTTTTGATCGAAAGGGAGAGGGTAAATGCTTGATCTGTTCTTATTCGTGGGGCTGCCGTATCTGGCGCTGGTGTCATTCGTTGCGGGCTCCATCATCCGTTATAAGCTGCGCGCGTTCTCTTATTCGTCGCTCTCGACTCAGTTCCTTGAGGACCGCTGGCTGGCGTGGGCGTCCTTGCCGTGGCATATCGGCATTTCCGTTGTTCTGCTCGGACACCTGATCGCGTTCTCCGTTCCCGGTCTGTGGTCGAACCTTGTGGCTGTTCCGGGATTCTTGTTGACGGTCGAGGTCATTGGCATTTTTTGTTCGATATTGTGCATCTTCAGTCTGATCGTTCTATTGGTGCGACGCTTTGTCGATGCGAAACTTCAGGCTGTGACCAGTCATTTGGATGTTGTGGCCCTTCTGATCCTTTTATTCCAAGTCTCGACGGGTCTTGCGGTGGCGGTCAATCACCGCTGGGGAGCGGCATGGGCGCCAGGTGCTTTGGGGCCGTATCTGCACGGCATCTTTACGCTGCACCCGGATGCGGCCTATCTTAAGGATATGCCTCCGTTCGTGAAGTTCCATGTCGCGTCCGCGTGGGTGCTTTTTTTGTTCTTTCCTTTCACCCGTCTGGTCCATGCCTTGGCCATTCCGGTCCACTATTTCTTTCGTACGCCGCAGAAGGTCGTTTGGAACAATACGCGGTCACAGGCGCGATTTGAGCACAACATCGCGGTAGATACAGAACGCCGTTTATTTCTAAAAGCTGCGGTGGGTACAGGTGCCTCGCTGACGTTGTTGTCCATGGGGATGCTGGATAAATTCCTCGGGTATTTTCTTAAGCAGGACCTCACTGAGCATGAAGAGGCGCACATCCTTTCCAAGAAATTACAAAGGCTTAAACAATCCGCTGAAGAACGTCAGCTGGAATTGGAGCGAATGAGCAAGGACAGTATTTTTGTGGCGAAATTATCCGAGCTCTCCAAGACCAAAGGCAAATATTTTATTGATTACGAAATGCGGCCTTCGCTGGCATTCCTGGATGATGAAGGTTTTCCTATTTTGCTGTCGGCCAAATGCACCCACTTGGGCTGTACCGTTGGACAGGATGTGGATACCCAGGGACGTATTCTCTGTCCGTGCCATGTGTCGTATTTTGATATCAAGACCGGTGAGCCGAATGCCGGCGCGCCGGCCAAGGCGCCCTTGCCGCGCCTGGGATGGGCGCTTAAGGACGCGCAGGAAAATGTTCTGATGGTGCAGACACCGGACGGCCGCCGGCAAGGCAAGGTCGAACGGTATCTGGTGCAGGACAGTTATGTGTTCATCCTCAAGAAGTTCAGTTAAGGAGATCGTTCATGAGTGAACGTAAAAGCAGGATTTCGAAGTTCATGGAGTTCATGTCGGAGCGTATCCCGCTTGCGAAATTCAACTTCGAACACATGGTGAGCCACAAAGAAGTGCCCATCCACGGTATGAGCTGGGCGTATTACATGGGGGGGCTCACGCTTCTTTTCTTTCTCATCCAGATCACGACCGGTATTTTTCTGCTGTTCTATTATCAGCCGACGGTGAGCGATGCCCATGCCTCTGTTGAATACATCACCTATTTTGTCAAAAGCGGGTTTGTGGTCCGTAATCTGCACACGTGGTCTTCCTCGTGCATGATTCTGTGCCTGATGGTTCATATGATCACGGCCTTTGCCATGAAGGCTTTTGCGCGCCCGCGCGAGATCACCTGGATCAGCGGTTCTTTATTGTTGATCCTGACATTCGCTTTTGGATTTACAGGATATCTTTTGCCCTGGCACCAGATCGCGGTCAATGCCACCAAAGTCGTTTTGCAGTCCATCGAAGAGGTGGGACATTATCTGCCCGGAGGGCTTGCGGCACTGCCGACCTATGTCAAGGAGATCATCCAGGGAGAGGCTTCCGTCGGACAGGCCACCCTTAGCCGTTTCTACGCGCTGCACGTGGTCATCCTTCCGCTGTTGTTCATGGGAGTCATCGGGCTGCATCTGCTGGGGGTACAGCTGCACGGCATGAGCCAAGGGGTCGATAAGCCTGCGCGCAAAAGCGAAAAGTTCTTTCCGTTCTTTATCCTTAAGGATTTCTGGCTTTGGGGTGTTGTGTTCCTTGTCGTATTTATCCTAGCTCTGTGCCTTCCGTTCGAATCGTTCTATGCCTATCCGCTGTTTGAGGCCTATGACGCGCTGGGTTCAACACCTGAGGGCATAAAACCGGAATGGTACTTCTACTTCGTCTATTATCCGCTGGAGATCCTGCCGTTCTGGGTGGTCATGCTCGGCATGACC
>CAZLRE010000189.1:0-3959 GCA_964561885.1 uncultured Planctomycetales bacterium
CATGGTGTTGTTAAAAGACGCCAATATTGTGACAAGACCGCTGGTGACACCCTTGAGGGATTTCTTTTTGGCTTTTGCTTTTTTGTTGACTTCGGCCTGATCGACCTTAACGGGTTGCTGATTTTTCGTTGACATAATGGGTCCTTATATTATTCGGCCTTCTTGATGATCGCGCCGACGTTGATCTTTTTGCCCTTTCGTGTGCGGGCATTGGTCTTGGTTCTCTGGCCGCGGACAGGCAGGCCTTTACGATGACGAAGACCTCGGCACGTTCCGATCTCCATATGACGGCGGATATTCTGCTGAACTTCGCGTCGCAGGTCGCCTTCAATAACATAACTTTTTTGAATGATGCTTGTGATGCGTGAAAGCTCTTCTTCGGTGAGGTCCTTGGCGCGTTTGCCCGGATCGACTTTGGCTTCAGCTAAAATGGAATGTGAACGCGTCCAACCGATACCGTAAAGATACGGCAGTGCGGCCTCAATGCGCTTTTCTCGGGGAATATCGACACCTAAAATACGTGGCATATAATCTTATCCTTGTCTTTGTTTATGTTTAGGGTTCGAGCAGATGATGCGAACGACCCGGTTACGACGGACAATCTTACAATTGCTGCAAATTCTTTTGACCGATGACTTGACTTTCATATGCTCCTCGCAATGATGGGCGCCCCATCATTTTGATCTGTACGTTATACGTCCTCTGCTTAAATCATAGGGCGAAAGCTCTACTTTAACCCTATCGCCTGGAAGGATGCGGATAAAATGCATCCTGATCTTTCCTGAAACATGCGCTAAAACTTTATGCCCCTGATCTGTCGTAACACGAAACATGGCATTCGGTAACGCCTCTTCAACAACACCTTCTACTTCTATCAGGTCTTCCTTCGCCATACTATAAGGTCAAAATCTCAGGCCCATTCTTGGTGATCGCGATTGTATGCTCAAAATGCGCGGATGGTTTGCCATCCTCTGTGACAACTGTCCAGCCATCGGACAAAATTTTTGTCTGGTGCTTGCCCACATTGACCATCGGTTCGATGGCAAACACCATTCCCTCTTTTAATACCGGCCCCTGATGCGGCTGGCCGAAATTCGGGATTTCCGGTTCTTCATGCAACTGTTTTCCGATCCCATGCCCGACGAAATTGCGAACGACCGAAAAACCGTTTTTCTCGACATGCTGCTGAACGGCCCATGAAATATCGGACAAATGGTTATCTGCCCGGGCTTTCTCGATCCCTTTGGCCAACGATTCGCGCGTCACATCCAAAAGCTTCAGGCACTGCTGGTCGACTTTTCCGATGGCAACTGTGACAGCCGTGTCCGAGTAATAATCATCATGGATAATCCCGACGTCAATGCTGACAATGTCGCCGTCCTTAATGACCCGGGCACCTGGGATACCGTGCACCACTTCATCATTGACAGAGATGCACGCACAGCCCGGAAACCCGCGATACCCTTTAAAGGCCGGCAGAACATTGGCCTTGCGGATCAAACTTTCCGCTTTCAGGTCGATGTCCTTCGTCGTCATTCCGGATTTTAAAGAACGCTCCAGCTCC
Organism: uncultured Planctomycetales bacterium; assembly: GCA_964561885.1. Taxonomy (GTDB): domain Bacteria; phylum Omnitrophota; class Gorgyraeia; order Zapsychrales; family Fredricksoniimonadaceae; genus JAGNTT01. The sequence goes on from CAZLRE010000189.1 coordinate 1,565, forward strand.
CGGATTATGGAAGCCAGAATTTTACCAGCTTTTCTTAAAATGTCAATCTCTTCGGGCGTCTTGATTCTTATAGAATCTTTGGTTTTCATTGATGAATTTTACGAATTCTTCAAACAATATATATGTTTCTTTATCGCCATCAAAAGAGACTAATTTGTCCTGCTTACGATAATAATCTAGTATCGGCGCAGTGCTCGAATTATAAACGGCCATCCTGTTTCGGATGGTCTCTTCGTTATCATCCGAACGCTGATACAGCGGTCCGGCACATGAATCACAAACCCCATCAACCTTCGGCGGTTTGTTGGTCAAATGATATACAGCCCCGCACTTCTTACATATCCTTCGCCCAGAGATCCTATTTAGGATCAACGGCAGGCTCGCGTCCATGTTCAAAACAAAATCCAGCGATGAATTCGTTTTCTTTAGGATCGAATCTAATTCCTGCGCCTGGGCCTGATTGCGCGGATATCCATCGAGCATAAAACCGTCTGAAGGCTTAAGGTCTTTGGTCAACTTCTGGTCGACCATTTTGGTTATGACCTCATCGGGGACCAAGGCGCCGCGCTCGATGTAACTTTTGATTTCCTTGGCTAACGGACTTTCCTTACGGATCTCCTCGCGAAGAATATCGCCAGTTGAAATATGCAAAAGAGCGTACTTATCTTTAATCAGAGCCGCGACAGAACCTTTGCCGGCTCCCGGAGGTCCGAGAAGAACGATCTTCATCGTCTCCCCCGGATATGTCCCGTTTTCATGAACCCTTCATAATGATGCATCTGCAGATGCGATTCGACCTGCTTCATGAAATCCAGCATAACACCGACGCAGATCAGAACGCCTGTCCCGCCGAAAAACGAGGCAACAAGATACGGAACGCGGGCGGAGGCCATGATCATATCCGGCATAACAGCGATGATACAAATAAAAACCGCACCGGCGAGCGTTATGCGGGTCATGACAAAATCCAGATAATCAGCCGTGTTCTGTCCGGGACGCACTCCGGGGATAAATCCGCCGTGTTTCTTCATATTCTCGGAAATATCCACGGGATTAAAAACAATAGCCGTATAGAAATAACAGAAAAAAACGATCAAGAACGCATAAAGAACATAATACCAGCCTGCCCCGCGATGCATCACCTGCGCAATATTCTGAAAGAATTCGGTCGGAATAAAACTCGCTAGCGTCGCCGGAAAAAGGATCAAAGATTGAGCGAAGATGATCGCAATAACGCCTGAGGTATCCACCTTCAACGGAATAAATGTGTTCTGTCCCTGAGTCATCTGATTGCCGACCATGCGTCGCGCGTATTGCACCGGGATCCGTCTTTGACCTTGCGTGATCATGGTGATTCCCAAAATAACCAGGATCAAGAAAGCGACCATCATGAGTAATGTCAGCGGTTGAACTTGGGCCGCTCCGGGTGTTTTCGGGTTAAGCATGATGTACAACGTGCTCATGGCCGCCGGAGCGCTTGAAAGGATACCAGCGGTGATGATCAATGACATCCCGTTGCCAACTCCCTGGGCCTGGATTTGCTCGCCTAACCACATCAATAGAATTGACCCGCAGGTCAATGTCACCATGGTCAAAAGGCAGAAACCGATGCCCGGTTTGTTAACGATCTGCAAACCCTGGAACGCCTGAGGGCTCTGAAGCCAAAGAGCGATAAAATACGACTGTACCAGCGACAACGCCAGAGTTCCATAACGGGTATACTGATTGATCTTCTGATAACCCGCCTGGCCCTCTTTCGAAAGCTTTTCCAACGACGGAATAACAGCCGTCAAAAGCTGCATGATGATGGAACTGGAAATATACGGCATGACGCCGAGCGAAAAAAGCGTCAATTTTTCAAGCGCGCCACCTGAGAACATGTTCATGATGCTAAAAACACTGCCGCCGGTGGTCTCGGTGATGCGACGGAAATATTCACTTAAAGCAGCCCCGTTAATGCCGGGGGTCGGGATGTAGCAACCGACGCGGTACACAACGATCATCGCGAAGGTAAAAAGAAGTTTCTTGCGGAGTTCCGGTATCTTGAAACAGTTGGTTATTCCTTTGGCGAATAAAGCAAGCATAACGAACCGGTTACGATTTGTCCAAATTCAAGACGACAACTTCCGCTTTTCCGCCGGCCTTGGAAATCTTCTCCTGAGCGGCCTTGGAAAAACCCTGCGCTTGAATGGTCAAACGTTTCTTGATATCTCCGTTGTTGAGAATTTTGACAGGACGACGGACACTTTTGATCAATCCCTGCTCTTTAAGGGCCTGGGCGTTGACCACGGTTCCGTCTTTAAATGCATTGAGCTCGTCGAGCGGCACGATCTGATAGACCTTGGGTCTTCGGCTGTTGAAACCGACTTTGGGAAGACGGCGGATAAGGTGCATC
>CAZLRE010000190.1:0-3946 GCA_964561885.1 uncultured Planctomycetales bacterium
CATTCTCGAGGTAAGAAATCATTCACACATCTTAAGTTGCATACTTTGTCGGGTAGGACTAAAACAAAGTGTTTAATTATCGCAAAATAATTTTGTTTGTCAATGATATTTTCCGCGGTTTTCGTAAAACCAAAGTCTGTTGCAGTCAAAGGTCTTACATGCGGGGAGGATTCCCCGGATTTTCTTACTTGACCTTCCCCTATTGCAACGACAAATCTCTTACCTTCAGCGCGGCTTGTTTGAAGAATTGTCATTTCGATTGGTCAAAAGAGGTCAAAAACGTAACCGCCAAATACCGGCCATAACTTCTTTGGCCACGCTTTCGTAATCAGAATCGGGGGGGAAAGTCATAGGAGGACCATACCGGACATAGACTTTGTTCCTCCTGGGGAACTTGGCCCCAGGCGGTAGGACCTTTTGAGAACCTTCGATATAAACAGGCACGACTGGAACATTGGCTTTAAGGGCCAGAAATCCTATCCCGGCCTCGATTTTCTTCTCTCCCGGACTGCCATGGCGCGTCCCCTCAGGGAACATCAATATAGGAAGCCCCTTTTTAAGCCGGTCCAGACTCTCGCGCAAGGCTTTTTTGTCAGCGGTGTTACGTTTAACGGGAAAGGTCCACAATTCCTTGAGGATAAAACCAAGGACCGGATTGCGAAACAGCTCGTCTTTTGCCATGAAATTCAGCCTGCGGCCGGTGACGATGCCCATGACCATGGGATCCAGATAACTCACATGGTTGCACGCCAGAAGAAAGGCGCCCTGACGCGGCACATTCTCCCTGCCGCTCACCTGGACGGGAAAAAGCAGAAAACTTAGGAACTTGGTCCCAAAATATATGATCCAATAAACCATAGCGGCACTAAAGCGCTGCTTCGAGGAGCTTCCGGCCGAATGTTATAAGATCTTTGGCTTTTTTAAGCGATTTGGCCTCGGAATATATGCGCACCAGCGGTTCGGTCCCGGATGGACGGAACATGAGCCAGGTTTCATCCTCGCAGGTCAGCTTAACACCATCAAAATCTTGGACCTTTACGACCTTTTTCCCTAATAACTGTGGAATGGTCTTGATCTTATCCAGATCACAGGCCCTGCGGTCAATGGTCAGATCCAAGCGCTCATAATAATAGGCACCGAATTCCTTTTCCATTGCGGCCAGAAGTTGTTTCATGTTCTTCTTTTGATAAACCATCATCTCCAGAAGCAAAAGGCCGGATAAAGAACCATCGCGTTCCGGAATATAGTTCGGAAGACCCATGCCGCCCGCTTCTTCTCCGCCGGCAACGATCTTCTGGGTCACCATAAGATCGGAAATGTATTTGAACCCGACCGGAGTTTCATAGAGCTTCAAATTAAGTTTATGGGCGATCTTATCGATCATGGTGGTCCCGCACAGCGTTTTGATAACGCCGCCTTCCAAGCCGCGGTTCCTGACCAGATGCAGGATCAAAAGTCCGAGAATTTTCTGAGGGCTTATGAATTTTCCGCCGGGTTCGACCGCAGCAACACGATCGGCATCGCCATCGAGAACCAGACCTAAATCCCATTTCTCCTTCTTCATGCGGCCGATGAGCTCTTGGAGATATTCCGTGACCGGCTCAGGTTTTCCTCCTTCGAAAGAAGGATTAACATCGGTACGGATCAGCTCCAAACGGATCTTTGTGCCTTTGAGGATCTCTGCCATCAATTCGCGCCCGCTGCCGTGCATCACGTCCTGAATGACTTTGAACTTGGCGTTCTTGATCTTCTTAAAATCAATATAATTGCGGATGAACTTCACATATTGGGCCTTGAAGTCAAAAATGACAACGGAACCGTTCTTTTTGGATTCTGCCAAAGCGCATTGTTTGACTTCGGTTTTGTGGAGATAGGATTCCACCACATCGGTAATATCTTTTCCGGCGGCCCCGCCCTGGGAGGTCTTGATCTTAATGCCATTGAACTTTCCCGGATTGTGGCTGGCCGTGATCATGATGCCGGCGACACTGTTCTTGCGCGTCACACCGAAACTCAATGCCGGCGTCGGAAGAGAGGTGTCCGACAAATAAACCTTGATGTTATTGGCGGCAAAAACGCAGCTGACGATCTCGGCGAATTCCTGAGATAGAAATCTGTTGTCATAACCCACACAAACTGTTTTTACACCGTTGATATCTTTGGCGTGGTTATTGATCCACTCGGCAATGGCCTGAGATACGATCGCCACATTCTTGAACGTAAAGACATCGGCGATGACCCCGCGCCAACCATCGGTCCCAAACTTGATCTCCTGTTTCGGTGTGCTCATTCCTCTCCTCGATTTCTTAGGTTTGATACAAGTGCTGTTTGTATATGTATTCGACAACGCTCTCATGCGTCAGGTAGCGGATCGACCTCTCCCTGTGCAGCGAATGGCGGATGAACGATGAAGAGATCTCCATACCAGGGATCTCCATTGATTTATGTTTGATCGCATGACGGGCATTGGGCTTATATCCCGGCCTGTTAACCGCCACAAAGGTGACCATCTTGACCAGCTCATCGACATTTTTCCATGAAGGCAGGCATTCGGCAGCGTCCGCCCCGACGATAAAAAAGAACTTCGTGCCTTTGGGATAAAGTGCCCGAAAATGTCGGACCGTATCGATACTGTAAGACTTTCCGCCTTTTTTAATTTCAAAATCGGAAACATCAAAAAACGGATTCTTGCGGATGGCCAAACGGATCATCGCCAGGCGGTCTTTGGCAGGGGCGAGTTCCCGCTCCGTTTTATGCGGAGGATGGGCGCAGGGAACAAAGATCGTTTCATCAAGGCCTAGTTCAACGCCCACGGTCTGGGCCGCGATCAAGTGGCCGTAGTGGATCGGATTAAATGTCCCGCCGAATATGCCGATGCGTTTCACGCTCTTACCTGTCCCTTGCCGTAGATCTGATATTTATAGGTGGTCAAGCCTTCCAGCGCCATGGGCCCGCGCACGTGCAGTTTATCCGTGCTGATGCCCACCTCGGCGCCAAAACCGAACTCATATCCGTCGGTAAAACGCGTTGAGGCGTTCACATAAACGCACGCTGAATCAACCCCGTTTAAGAACTCTTGGGCTTCGTTGTTATCATCGGTGATGATCGTATCCGAATGATGGGACCCGAAAGTATTGATATGATCGATCGCTAGCTGCAGATTCTCGACCACGCGCACCGATAGGATGAGATCAAGGTATTCGGTTGACCAATCTTTTGTTGTTGCGGCTTTAACACCTTTTTTAAGGATCTTTCGGGTGACGGGACACCCCCGCAATTCAACCCCGGCCTTCCTCAATTCATGGGCCATGACCGGCAAAAACCGCATGGCCACATCCTGATGCACCAATAGACTCTCCATGGCATTGCATACGCCCGGACGCTGAAGCTTGGCATTAAGCACGATCTTGTGCGCCATGTTCAAGTCCGCATGCTCGCTCACATACACATGGCACACGCCTTTGTAATGCTTGACCACCGGGATCTTGGAATGCTCGGCTACAAAACGGATGAGAGTCTCCCCTCCGCGCGGTACGATGACATCGACATATTCTTCGAGTTTCAGCAGATGTCCGACCGCGGCACGGTCGGTGGATTCGATAAGATTGATCACATTGTGCGGGATCTTTGTTTTCTTAAGCGCATCCTTTAATACTTTAAAGATCGCTTTGTTGGAATATATGGCCTCTTTTCCGCCTTTGAGGATCGCCACGTTACCGGATTTCAAACACAAGCCCACACAGTCGCTCGTCACATTCGGACGCGATTCATAGATAATGCCCACAACTCCCAAAGGCACACGGATTTTCTTGATGACAAGTCCGTTCGGACGTGTGATGGTCTCCAAAAGCTCGCCGACAGGATCCTTGAGCTGGACCGTCTCTTTCAGCGATTGGGCCATGGCCGAGATACGCTTCTCATCGAGAATAAGACGGTCGACCAACGC
>CAZLRE010000191.1:0-3934 GCA_964561885.1 uncultured Planctomycetales bacterium
GTGTTTCATTGAATGCCATGGAGGATCTCATCTGCCGCATCGTGGTGCGCGTTCCGGAGATCAAGGAGATCCGTCCGACGATCGCCGCGATCAAGAAAGGTTTGGATATCGATATCCGGCTCATTTTAAGGACCGATGTGAACATTCCTGAAATGACGGCCCGTTTGCAAGAGATGATCCGCAGCAAGGTCCAGGATGTCATCGGCATTGACGGCAAGATCAACATCCGTATCCATGTGATCAAGATCATTTCCGAAGATCTGAAATATAAGAAAGAAAAAGGCAAATCCGAGATCGAAGTCGATCCAACGCCGACGGTGCCTTTTCGCGGCTATAGGGCGTAAGACCATTTTCTTAATTCATTTCCACTTTTTTGTGGGCAAAAGTTAGGTTGTGGTATGAAAAAGATCGGTATATTGACCGGCGGTGCTGACTGCCCGGGCTTGAACTCTGTTATCCGCGCCGTTGTCCGCAAAGGCATTCAGGAAGGCTATGTTGTCACCGGCATCAAGAACGGCTGGGTCGGCCTTATTGAGAACGACACCAGGATCCTTGATCAGCGTTCCACGACCGGCATTCTGGACCGCGGCGGTACCATCCTAGGAACGTCGCGCGTCAATCCTCTGGATAATCCGGAACATCTCCAACTTATAAAAGACAATTACAAACGCAGCGGTTTCGACGCGCTCATTACCGTCGGTGGCGAAGAGACGCTTAAGATCGCGCTGGCGCTCCATAAAAAGGGCATTATCCGGGTGGTTGCGGTCCCGAAATCGATCGACAACGCGTTATCCGGCACTGATTACGCCTTCGGTTTCGATACAGCGGTCAACATTGCCACTCAGTGCATCGACCGTCTGCACACGACCGCTGAATCGCACCACCGCATCATGGTCATCGAGGTCATGGGGCTTTATACCGGCTGGATCGCTGTCGAGGCAGGTATTGCCGGCGGGGCGGATATCATCCTCATCCCTGAATTCCCGGTCAATGTTGAAGAGGTTTGTGAATCGCTCAAGGAACGCCACCGGCGCGGTAAGAATTTCAGTATCATTGTCATATCAGAAGGAACTAAGATCAACGGCCTTCCCGCGAGGCAAACTCCGGAGGCTCAATTGGCCGGCGAGAAGCGAAGATTCGGAAGTGTCGGTGAGGTTTTGGCCAAAATGATCGAGGACAGTACCGGATACGAAACTAGAGTGAGTGTTCTAGGATATATCCAGCGCGGCGGAAGCCCGACGGCATTCGACCGTTTGCTGAGCACGCGTTTCGGGGTCAAGGCGGTTGAGTTGGTCAAGGAAGGCAGGTTCGGGAAAATGGTGAGCCTGCGTGATAATAAAATTAGATATGTGGATATTGAAGAGGCGGTGAGCGAACGCAAAACGGTCGATATGGACCTTGTTGCGATCGCAGAGGTTTTTTCTTCTACAAAGTAAAAGCGAGAAATTATGCAGCAGACCATAGAACAAATTTTCCAGGAATCCATCGCCGTTAAACAGGCGACACTTAAGGCGCTTAAGCCGACCATTCAAAAAGCGGCAGAGGCGATCATTGAAGCTTTAAAAAATAACCGAAGGATCTATTTCTTCGGTAACGGCGGTTCCGCTGCGGACAGCCAGCACATCGCTGCTGAGTTCATCGGGCGTTTCATGAAGGAACGCCGATCGCTGCCGGCGATCGCTTTGACGACCGATTCATCCATTTTGACCGCGCTAGGCAATGATTACACATTCGACATCGTTTTTGCCCGTCAGCTGGAAGGTTTAGGGCAGAAGGGTGATGTCGCGTTCGGAATTTCGACCAGCGGCAATTCTAAAAATGTCGTTGAGGGGATCAAGAAAGCTAAATCGATCGGAATGAAAACGATCGGGCTGTTGGGCTGCGACGGAGGAAAGATCGCGCCGTTGTGCGATATCGCTCTTATCGTTCCCTCGAAGGTCACGGCCCGCATTCAGGAATCACAATTGTGCGTGGCGCATACGATCTGCCAATTGGCCGAAGATGCTTTGAGTTAAGGTTTAATTTTTCCAGGGGCATGTATGAGTATCCGTTCTAAAATCATCGGTCTTTCTCAATTAAAAAAGAATATTGTCCGTCTCAAAAAGTCTGGCCGCACGATCGCGTTCACCAATGGATGTTTCGACATTCTGCATTACGGCCACGTCAGTTATCTGGAGAAGGCCAAGAAAGCCGGACGTGTTTTGATTATTGGTCTTAACAGCGATGCCTCGGTGCGCCGCTTAAAAGGGCCCGAGCGACCTGTGAACCCGCAGTTGGCCCGCGCGTCTGTTCTGGCGGCCCTCGAAAGCGTTGATTACGTCACTGTTTTTACCCAGGACACGCCGGAGGAGCTCATCAAGGCAGTCCTTCCGGATGTGCTTATTAAGGGCGCTGACTGGAAGGGGAAACCCGTGGTCGGTGCGGATATTGTGAAAGCTAACGGCGGTAAGGTTGAGTTTATCAAGTTCGTCGATCATTTCTCGACGACAAAGATCATAGAACATGTGCGTGCGTCATGCGCAAAACCATAGAGTTTCAGAAATTGTCGCGCATTGTGGACGCGAATTTTAACCGCGCCAAAGAAGGTTTGCGCGTGTGCGAAGATATTTGCCGGTATGGATTTGATCTGGATAAAGAAACGCGGCAGCTCAAGGAGATGCGACACGCATTGACCGGTGCGATCGAGCCGATGGGGATCAAAAGTCTTTTAAAGGCGAGGGACATTGGCGGGGATATCGGGCGAGCTTCAACGGTCAGCGAATTTAAACGCCGTGATCTTGATGATGTGTTTTATGCGAACGCGCAGCGTGTGAAAGAATCGGTACGTGTGCTCGAAGAGGTCCTTAAGCTGGTTGACGGCAAGCAGGCTCAAGTCCTTAAAGAATGGCGATACAAATTTTATGCGGTCGAACAAAAGATGCTTGAGCGACGCTAAGCTTTATCTGATCCTGGATACGCAGGTCAATAGTTACGAACAGCTCCTTGATATTTTAAAGAAGTCCATCCGTGGCGGGGTTGATATTGTCCAGTTGCGGGACAAGTCCGGCACTGCCAGAGATATTCTGGATTTTTCGAAAAAAGCGCTGAAGATCGTCGGCCAGAAAACGCCTTTTATAATTAACGACCGTGTCGATTTGGCTTTGCTGGCGGGAGCTTCGGGTGTTCATCTCGGTCAGGACGATATTGCGATCGATCTGGCCCGGCGGATGCTGGGTAACAGCAAGATCATAGGCATCTCCTGCCAGAATTTGGAACATGCACGGCGTGCCCAGAAGGATGGGGCGGATTATATCGGTTTTGGTTCAGTGTTCAAGACGCAGACCAAGCCCGGACGTTCACCGATGGATCTGGAAATCTTGAAGAAGGTCGTTCGTGAGATCAAGGTCCCTGTGTTTGCCATTGGCGGTATTAATTCAGGGAATATCGAGCTGTTGCGTAAGATCGGTGTCGAGCGTGTGGCGGTTTGCAGGGAAATATGCTTGGCAAAAGATGTGAATCGGATGACACGGATCTTAAAATCGTCTGGATGTTAGGAAACGGATTGCACGGATGAAGTCAGGCGGGAATCTAAACTGGATACCCGCTTGAGCAGGTATGACAAAAATGTGTGTTATTTACGACATAAGTTCTAGTTCTTTTCTAACATCCGTGAAATTCGTTTTAAGTTTTTAGTTTCGATCCGTGACATCCGTCTTAAGGTTGTTAGTTTCGATCTGTGTAATCCGTAAGAGCTTTTGTTAGTTAACTTAATGCGGGGGTAATTCAGTGGTAGAATTTCAGCTTCCCAAGCTGACTGCGCGGGTTCGATTCCCGTCCCCCGCTCTGATCACGTGCTTGGGCAGGGGATGCGCCGCGGTTGTCGTATTGGTCTTTCTGATGACGGGTTGTTCGACGGTGCTAAAAGATGAGGTTACTGTTTTGCCGCCACCGCCGG
>CAZLRE010000192.1:0-3920 GCA_964561885.1 uncultured Planctomycetales bacterium
GGAATGGATATGTGTATACAACTCCTCGCTCCCCAAAGGCCTCCGGCGGGAGAGATCCGTACCCAGATAAAAACATCCGGCCCAAATCAGCAGGGTTATAAGAATTATGCTCAAAGTGTTCTTCATATTAATAAAACTCCAGGCTAAACTGTTCGTCTCCCGGATAAGTCAATCCCATATCCAGACGATACTGCAGCGCGGCGAACAATTCATTGGCCTTTTGATACGCCTGATCTAACTGGACCTCCGGCATCACGCCTTTATCTTTTCTGGCCGATACCATGGCATCATAAATCTTTCCGGAAGTGCGGATATAATCGATCGACGCTGTTGGATCGCTCCTCAAAGCGCTCTCGATATGGGACAGGGCCATTTCATACTGTTTGGTCTTGTTATAAAGATAGGCCAGATTGTAATGGAAACCGAAGAATTCCGGCTCAAGGGCGGATGCCTTAAGATAGGCAAAGATCGCCCGCTTATGGTCCCCTTTTAAGGCAAAACACAGGCCGGATAATCCCCAGGCATCTGCTCGTTGCGGTTCGAAACGCAGAACATCCCGGGCATAACTCAGATAATCGTCAACGCGGCCGGGGCTGAGTTTTGTTTTGTCATCGAATAAGATCACCAGATCATCAAAAGAATTCGGCTGGAACAAATTGACTGCCTTGATCCTGGCCGTGGCATAGTCATCTCTGAGCCCCAAGAACTGGACCGCAAAGAACGCCACCAGAAGATAACCCGTAATGATCTTAATGTATCTGCTCATAGATTATTCGAATGAATCCGGATTGCACGCTTTGATGAGCCACAAGCATTCTCGCGGATATAGCTCGTGATCCTAGGGGCAGATATAGAGGGATGATTCCTGGAAAAATTACTTTATTATCAGGATTAAACGGATAGTATTATAGTCATTAGAATTAGACTGTATAGCAATAATTAAGGACCGCCTATGAATCCCGTTATTAAGCAATTTGAGATCGGCCCTTTGGCCAACTTCATTTATTTTATCGGGGATACCGCAACCAAAGAGATCGCTGTTGTTGATCCCGCGTGGGATGTACCGCTCCTGCGACAAGAAGCCCAAAAAGCCGGCCTTAAGATCGTCAGCATCTTTCTGACCCACGGCCATCCGGACCATGTCAACGGGCTCGGGGAACTTTTAAAGACCCACGATGTTCCGGTGTACATCTCCGCACATGAAGCGCCGTTCTATAAACCCAAATGCAAAAACCTCATTGAGGTCAAGGACCACGAACATCTCAGGATCGGCCAAGTGGAATTCGAATGTATCCTTGCCCCCGGCCATACGCCGGGATGCCAGTGTTTCCTATCCGGCAAGCATATGATCACGGGCGACGTCATCTTTGTCGACGGCTGCGGCCGCTGCGACCTTCCGGGCGGAGATCCCAGGGCCATGTACCATTCGCTTTACGGGACCATCATGAAGCTTCCGGATGATATCACCATCTACCCCGGACACAATTACGGTCCGACACCGACCGACACGATCGGCCATCAAAAAGAGACAAACCCTTACCTGCAATGCGCGAGCCTGGCGGAATTCCTGGGCGAACGCATGGGCTGATTTTCAGTGCCAGCGCCCAGTATCAGTGACCATTTTCAAACTGATGCCTGACCTGACGACTGACATCGGCCACTGGAATTTAATGTTTTCAATCTTATACAAACAACCGTTTCTTCTTTTATTCGGCGTTTTTGAGTTGTTTTTTTCCGCGCCCGGACAGACGTTCCTCGTTTCATTGTTCGTTAAACCTATTTTCGATGAGCTTAACGTCTCGCAAAGCGCCTTTGCCGGATTGTATTCGGCCGCGACATTGTGTGCTTCCCTTTTGCTTAATCCGGCAGGACGCCTCATCGACAAACATTCAACCAAAACCATTGTCATCTTTAATACCATCATCATGGCCTTAGGCTGCTGGGTCCTGGCCGCGTCCAACGGACTTTTGACTTTATTTATCGGGTTCTTTGTCGTAAGGCTGATGGGACAGGGAGTTTTTGGACTGACCGCAAGCACGCTCATCATCAAGCAATTCAAGAAGAACCGCGGCAAGGCCATGGGTGTCATCACGCTCGGCTTTCCGTTCTCGGAGCTCATTTATCCGTCGGTCGCGCTGTGGCTTTTAAGCGCGGTCGGATGGCGGATGAGCTACGCGGTCTTTGGTTTGAGCAACTTGGTTGTCATGCTCCCGATTCAATTGTGGCTCATCGCCAAGGCCAACATCAAAGAAGGGCACTTCCTTCCCGGGGAAAGCGAATTAAGCCCGCAATTATTGCCCGGAGCCGGAGGCGAAAGAAAAATACGTCCGCACGAGGATTGGACTTTGGGACGATGCCTTAAGGACGTGAAATTCTATTTATTGATCGCGGCCTCATGTATCCCTCCCACCATCATGACCGGGCTTTTATTCCATCAAACAACTCTCTTTAATACCCAGGGATGGGCCATTGAACTGGCCGCGACCGGTCTGGGAGTCTATGCGGTGACCAAAGCGGTTGGCTCCGTCGGGATAGGTCCGGTCATTGACCGTCACGGTCCGCTCCCCTCATTTGTCGCGCTCATCGTCACCATTGCCGCCGGAACATTTCTAGCCTCGGTCAACGGCCCGTCATGGATGATCTTTGCTTATTTCGGATTGCTTGGCGCGGCGCTTGGTGTGAGCAGCCCCATCATGAACGTGGTCTGGCCGCATTTTTACGGCACCAAGCACATGGGAAGTATTAAGGGATTTATCGGTACCATCCGAAACGGCTTGACCGCACTCGGACCGTTGCCGATCGCGATGGCCATCGACGGCGGCATCAGCATTCACAGCGTTCTGCGTTGGACCGCGGCCGTGATCTTCCTGATGGCGAGCTTGCCGCTGATCGTCTGGTGGATGGATCGAAGAGAACTATACCGGCGCACATCCTGAACAAAGACAAGCAAACTTCCAGAAACTTACGATTTGATACTTGACGTTAACACTGCTCAACGAAATGGGACAACATCAATTTTTATCTGCCCGGGCATCTCGCCCTGACTTAAATGCATCGCTCCAGTCATATTGTGTCTCGAGAAGGAAAATTGTTTGAATAAAAGCTAAATGAGAATAACCCTGCGGGAAATTACCTGTCAAACGCCCTGTGCGAGTCTCAACATCCTCTGAAAAGAGCCCGAATTTGTTGGCGCAGGATATGACCTTCCCTAGCATGTCACGGGCCTCCTGTTCGAGGCCCACCAGATATAACGCGTTGATCATCCAGAAGGTGCATACGATAAAAGCGTTTTGGGGCGTTCCAAATTCATCGGGAGCGCTATAACGCAAAACATAACCGTCCTTAACCAGATCGTTGCGCGTTTTCTGAACTGTCTGCACCATTCGGGGATCATTTTTATCCAGGAAACCATAATGGAACATCAAGAGATTGGACGCATCAAGTTCTTTTCCGCCATAATACATCACAAAACTCTTTAACTCATCATCCCACCCATGCGTGAGAATATCTGCCTTGATCTCATCCGCGACTTTGATAAACCTGTCGATATACTGTGTTTTGCCTATGTGCTGAGCGATCTTGGCTGCTCTATCCATCGCAACCCAGCTCATCATTTTTGAATGCACAAAATGCCTCATTGGACCTCGGCGTTCCCAAATGCCGCAGTCGGGGTCTTTCCAAATTTCTTCGACCTTTTTGACCAAAGACCGAACAACGGTCCAGACCTCCTCATTGAACACCAGATCACTGCGAGAGCCAACAACATATGACGTATAAATAGTTTCGATCAACTCACCGTAAACGTCATTCTGCTTTTGCAAATAGGCCTGGTTCCCGATCCTTACAGGGCGGGATCCCTCATAACCGTTTAAATGCCCAAGAACTCTTTCTTCCAGATGTTCTTCTCCATTGATCCCGTA
>CAZLRE010000193.1:0-3916 GCA_964561885.1 uncultured Planctomycetales bacterium
GACAGCAGCGCAGCGTTTTTGCCGCCATTCCCCAGAAAGAGATCCACAAAGAGTTCTCCGGTCTTTCAGCGGCAGCGTCCAACCCGGCGGCAGCTTCGTTTGAGTCGACGAATATCCAAAAATCCGCGCCTAAGCTCGCCTCAGCGCCGCCGTCCCATCAACCCAAGGTCGGACGCAACGAACCCTGTCCTTGCGGCAGCGGAAAGAAGTATAAGAAATGTTGCGGTGTTAATTCCTAATTGAGAATGTAGGGGAGGGTTTTAAACCATCCGCTACGGTATCTATGAATACATTTCTTAGAAAAAAACCGTTAATATGTACTGTTCTTTTGTGTTTCGTGTCCGTCGTTCTTCTTGTTTTCTCCTTCCCCAAAATCGACTGTGGTCCTTTAGTGTGGTTCGCGCTTGTGCCCTGGATGTTCGCCATCGATGGCAAACGCAAGCGTGCCGCTTTCGGCTGGAGTTTTCTGACCGGATTCGTTTTCTATCTCGGTGCGATCTACTGGTTCATGTATGTCACCTGGGTCGGCGCTGTTTTACTGATGGCCTATCTGGCGTTGTTCTTTGGATTATTCGGTCTGGTTTACCGTCATTTCTCCGGTTTATCTCTGGGACATAAGATCATCGCTTATGCCAGCTTTTGGGTTGCCTTTGAATATTTCCGCGAACATTTTCTTTCGGGATTCGGCTGGGTCGCGTTATGCCATTCGCAGTATCAGAACCTCGCGCTCATTCAGATCGTCGACACGACCGGAATTTACGGCGTTTCATTTTTGATCGTCGCGGTCAATGTCCTGATCAAAGAGAATCTATGCTTTGTCCTCGGACGCTCCGGGGAGGAACGCAAAATATTGTTCAGGATGAATCTCGCGGTGCTGGCAGTTCTTCTGGCTGTTTATGGTTATGGTTTTTGGAAGATCGCAAGCGCCCCCGCGCTGCCAACAATGAAGGTTGCTGTTGTCCAGGGGAACATCGCCCAGGAAGACAAATGGGTGATCGCCAACAGGACATCGACCATCAGGAAATATTTGCAGCTTTCACAGGAAGCGCTTGGGACATCTCCAGCTCTCATCATCTGGCCCGAGACCGCATTCCCCGGTTTTGTGATGGAAATGCCGCATTTGATGCAAGACATCCGTGATTTCGCCCGCAGCTCCGGTGTGCCGCTCCTTTTGGGGGTCGTGACCGAAGAGGAGGACCGTTTCTATAATTCCGCTCAATTGATCTCAGCCCAAGGGGATTTCACTGACCGCTATGACAAGTTTCATTTGGTGCCGTTCGGTGAATTTCTGCCGTTGCGAAAACAGCTGCCGTTTTTAGCGGATTTTGTTCCGATCGATGACTTTTCTTCGGGGCGCGGGGCCAAGGTAATGAAGCTGCCCTTCAAAGACAGAGAGGCGCTGTTTTCTGTCGCGGTCTGTTTTGAAGATACGCTCGCGTATATCACCCGGCAGTTTGTCCGGGGCGGAGCCGAACTGCTGATTAACATCACCAATGACGCCTGGTTTATGGATTCCAAGGAGCCGTTCATGCACCTTCAGGCCGCGGTTTTCCGTACGATCGAGTCCCGGCGCAGTCTGGTGCGTTCAGCTAACACAGGGGTCAGCTGTTTCGTTGATCCGTATGGACGCATCTTGGGATATGTTCAAAACAGCAAGGGCAAAAAGACCTATGTGGAGGGGACAGCGACCTTTCAGGTGCCATTAAACACGACGGGAACGCTTTATACAAAATTTGGAGATGTTTTTACTTATTTATGTTTTATGTGTATACTATGGACGGTTTTACGGCATAAGAACGGACGCGGTCGCACGGTTTGATCACGATGCAAAAGACTTTGGGAATAAAAATATTTCTCTTCTGCGAACTTGTTGTCGCGTCCCGGATCCTGCTGTTTGAGATCCCGATGTCCTTGGACAAGTTCTTCGGGGCCAAAGTCACCGCCCTTTCGGAGGCGGACAGATTTCAGGCGATTATTGTCTTTGTTTCTCTGTTTTACCTGGTAGCTGCCACAGCCGCATTGCTGGGACACAGCATGTGGCGTCTGCTGCACTATTTGACGACCGGATTGGCGGTTGTGCTCACGCTCGCATTTAATTTTAACCTGCAGCAGTCAGGGCAGGTGTTTCACTCGTATTATTATTTGCCTGTGATCTGTTCTGTATTGACTTCATGGGCCGTCTTTTTTTACCGGAAAAATTCACTAGAAAAGGAAAGAAATATGAAAAAAGTTCTGATCGTTGATGATGATGTGTCGATCCACAAAATGCTCGAGCCTAACCTTGTTTCTAATGGGTATCATGTGATCTCAGCCAAAACAGGCGAGGAAGGTCTCCAGATGGCGCAAGAGAATAAACCTGACATTATCATCCTCGACGTGATCCTTCCGGGTATGAAGGGCCGTGCCGTGTGCGCGAGCCTCAAGAAAAACCCGGCGACCAAAGAGATCCCGGTGCTTTTTTTGACATCCAAGGATTCTCCCGATGATGTGCAGGCAGAGCTGGAAGCGGGCGGAATCGGACATTTGACCAAGCCGATCAATCCGCAGTATTTGGTCGCTCAGATTAAAAGATTATTGGGTTAAAATCTTATCCCTCCGTAACATTCATTGTATGGGACAATTCAACAAAAAAGAGTTCAACCGGGCGGTTGCCCGTTATGCGTTTTATTTCTTCCGGGCGATCTTTAAATACTCGCCGTATGCGGTGGTCAAATTTTTGGCCAATGTGATCATCCCGGTCGGTTTCCTGATGGTGAAACCAAAGCGCGATATTGCCAAAGAAAGTCTGGATATCGCCTTCGGATCAAGCCTGTCTGACCAGCAGAAGAACGGCATAATCAGAGACTGCTTTTCCACGCTTGGACGTTCGATGGTCGAGCTTTTATATTATGCGGACCATCCTCAAATGATCCAGCACAAGGCATTCTTCGAGAATATTCATTATTTACAGGACGCCTTGAAAGAAGGCAAAGGGGCTATTCTTGTCAGCGGTCATTTCGGTAATTTTCCGCTCATGCTTTTGCACTTGGTCCGGCAGGGTTTTCCGACCAGCGTTATTTTGCGCCCAAGCCGCGATCAGATCATTGAGAAAGATTTTCAGAAATTGCGCGACGACAACGGTCTGAAGACCATTTTCAGCCTGCCGCGCATGACGTGTGTGACCACGGCGCTGCGCACCTTGCGCAACAATGAGTGCTTGTTCATTCCCTGCGACCAGAATTTCGGCATGAAGGGCGGCGTGTACGTGGATTTTTTTGGCCGCAAAGCCTCGACGCCGACCGGACCGGCGGTCTTTGCGATGCGCACCGGGGCGCCGATCGTTCCGATCTTCACTCACCGGTTCGAAGGCGACCGGCACAAGATCATTGTTGAGAAGCCGTTTTATATTGAGATCAAGGAAAATGATGAAGCCACGATCTTTGCCTGCATGGAGAGGATCACGCATATGATCGAGTCCTATGTCCGTAAATATCCGGCAGAGTGGGGATGGTTTCACCGGCGATGGAAAACCCAGCCGTCAACTGAGGTGGCTGAAGAAAATGGCTAAGAACATCTTTTTGATATGTCTGGGAATAACACTTCTGTTGGGCGGTATCACTCTTGTGCTGCGCGAATGGGCGAGCCTGGTGGTCGTGTTCAAGGGTTTGATCGGGGTCGTACTCTCACTCGTCGGGATATTTATACTTTTTGTTATCAGCGGCAAGAGCGCTAAGCAATAGTTCTTTCTTATGACCGGGAAACTTAAAGCAGTCATTTTTGATCTCGACGGAACGCTGGTTAACGCGTATCAGGCGGTCGAGAGGTCCATGAATTATGCGCTCGTTAAGTCGGGTTTTCCCAAGGTCTCAGCCTATACGATCAAACGTTCGGTCGGCTGGGGGGACAAACATTTGATCGAGGGATTTGTCGGCAAGGA
>CAZLRE010000194.1:0-1190 GCA_964561885.1 uncultured Planctomycetales bacterium
GTTGTTAAGGTTCGCGATGCGCTGCAACCAATCGTTATTGCAAACAATGGCTCGACCGAGGTCATGAGAACCGCTGCGACATCCGGCTTTGCACTTTCTTTTAATCAGACGCTGCAGCAGAATCCGGCTTTGGCCCGTAGTTTTGTCGAGCCATCGAAAGTTGAGCTGAATGATCCTTCTGCCAGCCAAGTGGATATGGCAAATAAACTTGTTGCCATGGATAGTGATACTTTAGATTTCATTGTGCTTCAGAATCCCACATTCGGGTTCACTCCTGAACAGCAAACTGCTATTCGTGCCGACGTTGCGGAGATCCAAAGTGCCCGCAAGCAGGATCCGAAGGCGAGAATTTTTCAAGGTCAACGCGGCCAGGCGATCGCCAGAGCTACTGCTGACCCGAAATTTGTACAGACGGTGAGCAGTGTCCGTGCAAGCAGTGCGGTTAGCGCATTGTTGGCCGCCGCTTACTTAAGGAATAGCGATGATGTGGCAGTAGAGACTTATTATCAAGGCCGATTTGCCAATGATAAAACAGCCGCTGCTGTAACGCCGCAAGAAATCAGTGCAGTGAGTGCGACAGTAAAGAAATTGGCTGCAGTAAAGCCAACAGCGCTGGCTCGGCTAGATTATTTTATTCCTGAAATGATCCAGGGCTTAAAAGATCAGGGGGTCGCCCCTGATCGAGCTACGACTTTGGCATTCCAGGTTGGAGGCCAAGATATTGACCGTTTTGCTCAGCTTCAGCGTGATTCTGTGGCCAGTAATCCGTCGGCTTCGGCGAGGGAACAGGTTAACGCACAAGCTGTAGCAAGCTTCCTATATGACGCATATGACCGGGCTTATGTGAGAACAGGGTTAACCAATACATTGCCATCCGGTCTCAGAAATAACAAGCCTACCCGTGCGGAAGTTGATAATTGGGTTGCAAATCCGGCAACAAAAATTGCGGGCCGTCAGAAGGAATTCTTTGAACTTAAAGAGGTCAAGGGTGTCCTTTCAGAAATATCGCAGCCAACACGTGCGTCTTCACCTACGACACCGATACAAAATATTTTGGCTTCGATCCAGGTTGCTGATCAAGCTGCGGTTCCGACCGTGGCGGCTGATGATAAGTTGCATGAATATTTAACTGGGATCGCAACAAATTCGACCCGCAACGCGGAGGAAAAGTTTGATCCGACAAAAACGAC
>CAZLRE010000194.1:1200-3879 GCA_964561885.1 uncultured Planctomycetales bacterium
ACAGTTTCTTTGCGCGCCATCGCATTTCAAGCCACAAAAAATCCGGCTTTTGGAGAACGGGTTGCGAGTGCGAGAAATGTCGGCGAACTGACGGCGATCGTTGGCGCCGAGGTTCAAGCCGACCCACAATTTGCCCAGAATGTTTCTACAGGGGACCTTGCGAAGCTTAAGGATGCGGACTTGAAGCAGGTCGGTGGTATCGACTTGAGCTCGGACAAAATGGGTCTGCAGATCAAACGTGACGGTAAGGGTGTGGCGTTGCCGATCTCCGACCAGGATATTAAGGATCTGCGTATTGACGGTTTGGCTCCGGTCATCCTTGATATTCAGCCGGCGACTCCCGCGAGCGTACCGTTCTTGATGAACCTTGCGAATACTGCACAATCTAAGTAAACAATATGGTTTTGAAACAATTAAAGAATCCCGCCCTCCAAAAGGGTGGGATTTTTTATTGAAATTTATTGTCAAATTCCGTCGAATTTGAGTAAAATAATTTTAGTATCGAGCATTCCCTTGTTTTTTTAATTCCATGAATTTTTGCGTAAGACCGGTAACAACATTAACAGGAGGGGAATACATGGTCACAGGCAAGATCAAATGGTTCAATAACAAAAAAGGGTTCGGTTTTATCGCCGGGGATAATGGGAAAGATATCTTTGTCCATTTTTCGGCTATCCAGCAGGATGGATATAAAACCCTTAATACCGATGATCAAGTGGAATACGATCTGGTGAAAAGCGAGAAGGGTGATCAAGCCCAGAATGTCAGGAAGGTCGAAGCTTAGCGCGGGTACAGTTTGGCAAATTGCCTGCGAAGTCAATATAACGGCATCAGCTGCCGCTGATCTATTGTTAGGTGTTCTGCTGCAATTAGGCATTTCTCCCCACGATATTGTCGAGAAAAAAGAGCGCGGGCGTTCGCGTATCGAAATATTCCATAAACAGAAAATTACAGCACAAAAAGTTGTAGCCGGCATCCGGGCCTATGGCCTGCGAGGAGTGAAAGTTTCGCTGAAAAGGGTTCAGCGCTCTGATTGGCAGGATCTTTGGAAAAAAGGTATTAAGCCGTTTGCGCTGACAAAGAATATCGAGATCATCCCGCGATGGGTCAAGAATGTCTCTCAGAAGACAAGTAATAAATTCCCGATTTATATTGATACAAATTTAGCTTTCGGCACCGGTTTGCATGAAACAACGCAGTTTATGGCGCAGATCATTGAGAGCTGCCGCGGACAATTCCAGTCATTCATTGATATTGGCACTGGAAGCGGTATTTTGGCGATCGTAGCCCGGCAGTGCGGGGCCAAAGACATCACGGCTTTTGATATTGACCCGCAAAGTATTGCCGTCGCAAAGGAGAATCTGGCCGCGAATAAGGTCAGCGGAGTAAAGGTTTTTGCTAAAGATTTTGCGAAGTGGAAAAGTTCTAAAACATATGATCTTGTCGCGGCGAACCTGGTGACGCATGATCTTAAGGAGTTCGGGGACGGCCTGGTCCGCCGGGTCAAACTAGGGAAATTTCTGGCCGTGTCGGGGATATCGTTGCCGAATTTACCGGGGTTAAAAAAAGTTTTTAGGAAACTCCCTTTGACGGAAGTTAAAACGTTGCGCGGCAAAACATGGTCAGCAGTTCTCTATAAAAAGATCTAGCATGACAATTTCTTCCCAATCACAACATTTAAAACTGATGGCCTGGATGCACCGCCTGGGTGTTGCGCAGGGCGATTGCCGGGAACAATTTTTACGTTCGCCTGGCAAGGGCGGGCAGAATGTCAATAAAGTTGAGACCGCGGTTGCCCTGTTACATATTCCGACGGGATTGAGCGTCAAGTGCCACGCGGAACGCTCGCAGAACGCTAACCGTTATCAGGCGTGGTGCCTTTTATTGACCAAGATTGAAGATCGACAGAAGAGCATGGCCCGGGCCGTCATTGCTAAAAAAGAGAAGCTGCGCCGGCAAAAACGTACGCGCAGTACGAAAGGTAAAGAACTGATGTTGGCTAATAAGAAGTTTAAAGCCCGCAAAAAGCTAGAACGCAGCAAAAAATATATTCGAAAGATGGACGAATGATCATGAGGCGATTTGTGTTGGGTTTGTTTTTGACGGCGTGTATTATTGCCCAACCTTCAGTGAGCTGTGCCGGCGAACCACTGGTGGTCTTTGCGGCTACGAGCCTGAGCGATGCTCTCAAAGAGCTAGCTGTTGATTTCAAGAAAGAATATAAGGTTGATGTGGTTTTTAATTTTGGCGGGTCATCGGCCTTGCGTTTGCAGATCGAGAACGGCTCGCCGGCAAATGTGTTCTTAGCGGCTGACAAGAAGAGCGTTAACGCGTTATTAAGTAAAAATCTCGTTGATGGCAAATCGGTCGTTGATCTCTTGTCGAATCGCTTGGTCATCGTCGCTGCAGCAAAAGATACGGATAAGTTCACAAGTCTTTATGATATCACTTTAACCAAGGGCGACCATTTAGCGATCGCTGACCCGAAAACCGCTCCCGCTGGTGTTTATGCAACACAAGCGTTAACAAAAGCGGATGTCTATAAGAAAGTTGAGCCTTATTTGGTACCCGCGATGGATGTCCGTGCGGCCCTGGCCCTGGTGCAGAGCGGTAATGCAAAGTACGCGATCGTTTACGCAACTGATGCGCTGAAAGCGCAGGATGTCAAGCAGGTCTATG
>CAZLRE010000195.1:0-3828 GCA_964561885.1 uncultured Planctomycetales bacterium
AAGGGCGCAGTTTAGGGTTGGGTGTCAAATTTCCGGCGCCGTTTACGCAGTCGGAGAATTATTTTATCGGGCTGGATGTGTTCCCGTCGATGTATACAGACGGCTGGAATAGAAGCACCTCGAGCGCTTTTCGCATTCCCGGCAGGGCCTATCTGATCTACCGCAGAGATGAGAATCTGATCCTGATCGCCGGTGTGAGCATCCGTCCCGGATTTGACACAAATGTCCTTCCCATCATCGGTTTTATTTACAAACCGAATGACCGTCTGGCATTCAATTTCGCTTCCGACAATCCGAACGTGACATATCGTTTTTCCGATAAAACAAAAGTGCTTGCCGAATTGGATGTCGTCAATGATGAATATGAACTGACGCGCGACCCCAATAAAGGGCGGGTGTTGTTGTATCGTCAGCTAAGCAGCGGTATCGGGATCGAACATCAATTCACTTCCGCTGTGTCAGGCATGGTTTCAACCGGGTGTGTTTTCAGCCGCAGCATTAAATATGAGGACGGCACTGGCAAGATCGAGCCTGAAGCGGGCATGTATGTAAAGGCAAAGATCAGCATCAGTTTTTAGCGTTTAATAGAAAAAGGAGTGTCCTATGCAGCGCATCATTATGAGTCTTTTGGTTGTTGTGATATTCGCATTGCCTTCCTTTGCCGGAGAACGCGGCCGAGGAGCAGAGACCAAAGCGTTTCGTATGGAACAAAAGGCGAAGGTCAAGGAATTCAATGATCAGATCAAAGCCGAGAATAAGGAATTCCGCAAGTCGCTTAAAGGATTAAGCAAGGAGGAAAAAGCTGAGGCTTTGAGAACGCATAAGGAAGGGCAGGTCGACAAACGCAAAGATTTCCGAAGCACCATCCACCAGGAGAATAAAGATTTCCTGATGGAACGCTTAGAGAACAATAAAAATCTCACAGAGGAAGAAAAGGCTGAATTGGTGAGTTTTTATGAGAACCAGCATGCGGAAAATGAGTCTTTCCGAGATGAGCGTCATAAGGAAAATGTTGCGTTCTTTGACTCGATCACCAATGACCCGAACTTGACGGTCGAACAGAAAAAAGCGGCTATTAAGGCGCATCGCCTGGAACAGAAATCGCAGAGCAAGGCCCATCATCAGCAGCAACAATCAGAGCGTAAGGATATGAGGAACAAATTGAAGTCGGATGATGGTAGTTAGATTATTTTGTTTCGGTAAATTGCATTGATCAGGGCCGCCAACATTACGTTGGCGGCTTTTTGATTTAAATCGTCACGTGGCTTGACAATCCGTCGAGTTGTCATCATAATTTGGGCCATGATATCCGAACTCAAACGCGATCCGCTGGTGACTCCGAACAATGCCGGCAAGGTGCTTTTGCACTCCTGCTGTGCGCCCTGTTCCGGAGAGATCATGGAGGCGATCCAGGCCTCCGGGGTCGATCTGACCGTATTTTTCTATAATCCCAATATCCATCCCCGCCGCGAGTATGAGCTGCGCAAACAGGAGAATATCCGCTTTGCCCAGAAAATGAACGTTCCTTTCGTGGATGCTGATTATGACACCGACAACTGGTTCAAGCGCGTCAAAGGTTTGGAATGGTCGCCTGAACGCGCAGAGCGCTGCACGGTGTGTTTTGACATGCGTTTTGAACGCACCGCGCTGTTTGCCTATGAGCACGGATTTGACGTTATCACATCCAGCTTGGGACTTTCACGCTGGAAAAATATGGAGCAGATCAACGGCTGCGGCGTTAAGGCTGCTTCGCGGTATTCTAATATGACTTATTGGACATATAACTGGCGCAAAGGCGGCGGGTCGCAGCGTATGTATGAAATCGCCAAGCGCGAGGAATTTTATCAGCAGGAGTATTGCGGTTGTGTGTATTCATTGCGCGACACGAACCTTCACCGTATTAAACAGGGTAAAGAGCGCATTGATATCGGAAAGAAATTTTATTCACCCGCAGAGCAGGCAAAGGTCGAAGATGTCCTGTCCAGCCAACGACCTGTAGAGGTTAAGGAAATGCAGCATGAGCCTTCCGTCTAAGTCGACAGAATCCGCCGGCGGTATCGTTTTAAATGATGAAGGCAAGATCCTGGTGGTCAATCAACACGGTACGTCTTGGTCGTTGCCCAAAGGACATCTTGATCCCGGTGAGGACGCGCTGACCGCTGCCCGTCGGGAGATCTATGAGGAATCAGGGGTTTCGCAGGTCGAATTGATCCGGGAACTGGGGTTTTATGAACGCTACCGGATAGGACAAAACGGCGGCGAGGACCTTTCTGAGTTCAAGAGGATCCATGTTTTTCTGTTCAAGACCGCACAGAAAACGCTTAAGCCTGTTGATCCTCACAACCCGCAAGCCTTGTGGGTCGATAAATATCAGGTGGCCGGTATGCTTACCCATCCGAAGGATCGGGAATTCTTTGAATCGGTCATCCATAACATTTAATAAGGAGAGTCTGTGAACGCTTATAAAGATTTCGGCCCATTTGACGGAAAAATTTGGTTGAACGTGGCAAGCGAGGGGCCTCTGCCGCATGCGGCGATGGAAGCGCTTAAGGATGCTGTGGAATGGAAGCTGCAGCCTTTTTTGCTGACGGTCCCCAAATTTCTCAATATCCCGCAGCAACTGAAAAACGCACTTGCGTCTTTGATCCGTGTCGATGCGCAAGACATTATTCTTGGCAACAGCGCGACCTACGGGATCCATCTTTTGGCCAATGGCCTGCCTTTGAGGGAGGGGGATGAAGTACTTTTGATGCATAACGATTTCCCGACGAACATTTTGCCGTGGATGGCTCTTGAGAAAAAAGGTGTGCGGGTTGTTCAATTAAAACCGCAAGGTCAGGTTCTCACGCTTGATGAAATCGCATCGGCAGTGACGCCTTCAACAAAAGTGCTTTGTCTTTCCTGGGTCCATACGTTCAGCGGACATAAGATCGACGCTCTTAAGATCGGTGAGTTTTGCCGCGAGAAGGGGATCACATTTATTCTGAACTGTTCCCAGGTGATAGGCGCATTTAACGTCAACATCGGCTCTATGCCGGTGGATGCCATTGTGTGCGCCGGCTATAAATGGCTGTGCGGGCCGTATTCCACGGGTTTTTGCTGGATGAAACCGCAGCTTCGCGAAAAGCTCTCCTACAATCATGCGTATTGGCAAACGGTTCTTGATGAACAACGTATGAACAGCAATGATCCGATCGCGCCTTTTGAACTTAACTCCGCGCGTCATTACGATGTTTTTGCGACGGCAAACTTTTTTAATTTTGTTCCTTGGACAGCTTCGATCCAGTATCTGGTTAAATCCGGAATGGACAGGGTCGCGCAGTATGATCAGCAGCTTGTTTCCATGATCCTGGAGAGGATCGACCGCAATCAATTTACTATTCTCTCAAAGACAGAGGCCAATGAACGCAGCAACCTTGTCGTCTTCTCCCACAAGGACCCGAATAACAACCAGATCATATTAAATAAATTGAAAGACGCCGGGATCTTTTTGGCCCTCTGGAAAGGGAATTTGCGCGCCTCCCCGCATATTCACAATACCCGCAATGACATTGACCGGTTTATCAGGGTTTTGAATTCTTGTTTGATGCCGGCTCAGGAACGCAATCAGCCTGCGCAGACAAATCAGTCCAATCAAGCCAATCCTTCGAACCAGAACAACCAGACTAGTCAAAGCAACCAAAATGATCAGACAGGTCAAAACGATCGATCTGATCAACCTGACCAATCCGATGACACCCCCGACACGTAGTCCATTTATTATTAAACGGCGTTCATCCATTCACGGATTCGGCATATACGCCCGCACGGATATCCCCAAGGGCACGC
>CAZLRE010000196.1:0-1342 GCA_964561885.1 uncultured Planctomycetales bacterium
CCACATGGTGTGGGGACCAAGCGGCTACATCCTTAAAATGGGCGCTTTGGACTTCGCCGGCGGAACAGTCGTTCACATCAATGCCGGTATTGCCGGTTTGGTGACCGCTTTATTCATGGGTAAGAGATTAGGAATTGACAAACCTTCTCTTCACAACGTTCCTCTGGTTGTGTTGGGTGGTGGGTTGCTCTGGTTCGGCTGGTTCGGTTTCAACGCCGGTTCTGCTTTGGGCGCCAACGGTTTGGCTGCCAGCGCGTTCATGACAACACATACAGCAGCAGCTGTCGCAGCGTTGAGCTGGGCGGTGTTGGAATGGATCTTCAGTGGAAAGCCGACAATGTTTGGTACGATCACAGGTGTTGTGGCCGGTTTGGTCGCCATCACTCCTGCTGCCGGTTTCGTGGATGTCTCCGGAGCTTTGTGGATCGGTATTTTGTCCAGTGTGTTCTGCTACTTCATGGTCAGCGTTGTGAAGCCCAAGTTGGGATATGACGACTCTTTGGACGCTTTCGGCGTTCACGGCGTCGGCGGCCTCTGGGGCGCTATCGCAACCGGTATTTTCGCGAGCCCGGCGGTCAACGCAGCAGGTACCGGTCTTTTGGCCGGCAATCCCAAGCAAGTATGGCTTCAGATCCTCGCTTCTCTGATCACGATCGGCTACTGCGCGGTCGCCACATGGGTCATCTGCTTTTTGATCGACAAAACCATCGGGATGCGCGTGAGCCAGGAAGAAGAAGTCATGGGCTTGGATCTGACCCAGCATCATGAGAGAGCATACACCATTATCGACTAAAAATTAACGTCACCGACTTGTCCACACAGTGTGGATATCCTGTGTACGACGAGAGTGGCCTTAACATGGAGGACATTTCATGAAACTAGTTATCGCTATTATTCAGCCGTACAGGCTTGAGGAGGTCAAAAAAGCCTTGTACTCGGCGGATGTCAATCTTATTACTGTCAGTGAGGTTTTGGGTCACGGCCGCCAGGTCGGCGTGGATGAGTTTTACCGCGGCGTCAAGGAAACAGGCAATCTTTTAAGAAAGATCCGCCTGGAGATCGCGGTCAACGACAACTTCGTTGAGCCCACGGTCAACGCCATCATCAAGGGTGCCCGCACGGGCAAGATCGGCGACGGTAAGATCTTTGTTCAGGATCTGCCGCGCTGTATCCGTATCCGTACCGGTGAAGAAGGCCCCAAGGCCATCGGTTAATTCTTCGGATGTTCTTGAATGCGGGGCGGGTTTAACAGGTGACAAACCCTGCCCCCGCATTCAACCCGAAGCGAACTGTCTTTTGCCAGAAATTTCAAAGGTTCAACGATGCCGCCGGAGGCTTATCA
>CAZLRE010000196.1:1352-3821 GCA_964561885.1 uncultured Planctomycetales bacterium
AGTCACTTCGAAATATTGACCGTGACGCCGAAGAGTGTCAAAACGCGTTCTTCCGGTGAAA
Source organism: uncultured Planctomycetales bacterium (assembly GCA_964561885.1). GTDB lineage: Bacteria > Omnitrophota > Gorgyraeia > Zapsychrales > Fredricksoniimonadaceae > JAGNTT01. The sequence continues at coordinate 1,414 of CAZLRE010000196.1, forward strand.
AGTCCCTTGACAGATATAGGGGGATTGATTAATATGACGGTTGCTATTTCGAGGGCATCGATGTCCTCTTTGATCGAGGCGCGGTTTGCTTCTTTCAAAGAGGCTTTTTATTTTTAAAACATTAACACCATCAACATAGGGGGAATGTATGAGTCAAGTCCGTGATGAAGTCCTTCAGGCCTGTTCAGATGAGGGTTGCGGTTGCGACAGCAATTTCAGCGAGCATCTGCCCGAATATTTCGGCCAAAACGTGTTTAGTCTCAAGGTGATGAAGCAGCTTCTTTCTTCCAAAGCCTATGCTTCCATTGAAAAAACGATCAAAGAAGGCGGCAAGGTCGACAGTGCTTATGCCGATGAAATCGCCGAGGCCATGAAGAAGTGGGCCATCTCCAAGGGCGCGACACATTTCACCCACTGGTTCCAGCCTTTGACCGGCACGACTGCCGAAAAACACGACTCCTTTATCACCTGGGACGATCAGGGCGGGATCATTTTACATTTTTCAGGTAAAGAACTTATTCAGGGCGAACCGGATGCTTCGTCATTTCCGTCCGGCGGCTTGCGAGCGACATTTGAAGCCCGCGGTTACACCGGCTGGGACCCGACATCGGCCGCATTCATCAAACAGGGACCGGAAGGCGCCACATTGTGCATCCCTACCTTTTATATCGGTTATCACGGCGAAGCGCTGGATAAAAAGACACCGCTTCTGCGTTCCATGACCGCTCTAAGCAAACAGGTCTGCCGTTTGGCCAATCTTTTTGGTATTGATACCAAAGGCAAACGCGCCTATTGCACGTTAGGGCCCGAGCAGGAATATTTTTTGATCGACAAGTCCCATTATGAAGCGCGCATGGACTTGATCCAAACCGGTCGCACATTGTTCGGCCGCAAACCTGCCAAGCATCAGCAGCAGGAAGACCAATACTTCGGCGCCATTAAGCCGCGCATCATGGCGTTCATGGAAGAATTGGACCGCACTCTTTGGGGTTTGGGCGTTCCGGCTAAAACACGTCACAACGAAGTCGCGCCTGCGCAGTATGAGATCGCGCCGATCTATGAAGACCTTAACACCGGCGTTGATCACAACATGATGGCCATGGAAGTCATGCGCCAGATCGCGGACAAACTTGGGCTTGTTTGTCTTCTTCATGAAAAACCTTTCGCCGGCGTCAACGGTTCCGGTAAACACAACAACTGGTCGGTCGTCGGTCCCGACGGCAAGAACTGGCTGTATCCGGGCAAGACACCACACGAAAACGCGAAATTCTTAACAACATTGTGCGCGATCATCAAGGCTGTTGATGAATATGCCGATCTATTGCGCGTCACGGTTGCAACCGCAGGCAATGATCACCGTTTAGGCGCAAACGAAGCTCCTCCGGCGATCGTTTCCATTTTCCTCGGTGACCAGCTGTCCGATATTATCGAACAGATAGAAAAGGGCGGCGCCAAGTCTTCTAAAGAAGGCGGCAGCATTCACGTCGGTGTTGATTCTCTTCCGACCTTGGCCCGCGATACCACAGACCGCAACCGCACGTCCCCGTTCGCGTTCACCGGCGCCAAATTCGAGTTCCGCGCTGTCGGTTCCAACCAGAACCCGTCGGCCGCGAACATGGTGTTAAACACCATTGTCGCCGAAGCCTTGAGTGACATCTGCGACCAATTGGAAGCGGCCAAGAAATCCGGCAAAGATTTCAACGCCTCTTTGCAGAAAATCCTTCAGGACATCGTCAAGAAACATAAAAGGGTTCTCTTTAACGGCGACGGTTATACCGAAGAATGGCACAAAGAAGCCAAGAAGCGCGGACTTCCCAACATGAAGACCACGCCCGAGGCTCTGGAAGTTCTTAAAGAGAAAAAGAACATCAACGTGCTTGTGAAGCATGGTGTTCTTTCGGCCAAAGAGATCGCTTCCCGTTATGAGATCAACAAGCATGCGTACAGCACGGTCATTGCGATCGAGGGCGAATGCGCTCTTACAATGGCCCGCACGCAGCTTATTCCGGCGGCCCTGGAATTCCAGGCCCAGCTGTCCTCGTCAGCGAAATCGGTCACGCAGAAGAAATTGCTCAAGACAGTTTCCGGTTTGATCGACAAGGCCATCACCGCTGCCGATGCGCTGGAATCATCTGTTGAGAAACATGATTCCGCCAAGACCAACGCGGGCATGGTCAAGTTACGCGAGGCCATTGACGCGCTGGAGGCCTATGTTCCGGCCAACATCTGGCCCTTGCCTTCTTATGCGGAGATGTTATTGATGAATGCATAATGAAGTTCTTAAAGCAATAAGCGAAAGGGCGGATAAAATTATCCGCCCTTTTGTCTTTATACCAGGAAATTTATTGACTAAATTTAGTTGATAGTATAAATTTATACTAAATTGTAAACGTCAATAAATCTCTGGA
>CAZLRE010000197.1:0-871 GCA_964561885.1 uncultured Planctomycetales bacterium
GTATGCGCCGAGGGCAACACGCATCTGGTGCAGTCTTATGTTGTCCAGGTGGAAGACACGATCGATCGCTCCAAACTCATTTCTTATCTGAAAGAACATCACATTGAGGCGGGCATCGGCACTTACGCCATGCACCGGATCAAATACTATAAGAACAAATATAAGCTTAACGCCAGGAATTATCCGGTCGCTGACCGGGCTTTCGATAAATTGATGTCCTTGCCGCTTTATGAAGGTATTCGTCCTTCCGATATCCAAGCCATTGTCCAAAGGATCAAAAAATTCCGATGAGCCAGAGCCTGTCCGTTGTCATCTACGGAGTCAATGAAGCCGAAAACTTCGCCAAGGTGTTCTGGGAGGCCCGCGACCATCTTGAGAAAGTGACATCGAACTATCAGTTCATTCTGATCGATGACGGCAGCAGCGACGACACATTGCGGGTCTTAAGGGACCTGGAGGAAAAGATCCGCCGGGTCAAGGTCATCCGTCATCCGCAAAGGCAGGGGATCGGGTCCTGTCTTAAAGACGGCTACGCGGCCGCGGATTGCGATCTGGTCACCTTCATGCCCGCGGACGGGCAGATCGACCCTTTTGATCTGCAAAGAATGGCCAACACCATCGAAGGCGTTGATTTTGTGACCACCTATTATGAGACGAACAAATTCCCCTTCATCCGCAGGCTGATGTCCGCCGTTGTCCGCGGGATCGTTTTTGTTTTTTTCGGTCCGTTCCCCAGGATCGCCGGTTCTTACATGTTCCGCCGGACAATGCTTGAGACCATAACCCTTCATTCTGATTCCTTTGCCATCAATTTTGAATTCGTCATCAAGGCCTATCGCCAGAAATTTAAATTTAAGGAACTTGCGACCAT
>CAZLRE010000197.1:881-3748 GCA_964561885.1 uncultured Planctomycetales bacterium
GGGAGAGGCTCTCCGGCGAATCCAAAGTGGCCAATATACAGACCATTAAAAAAGTTTTTGTCGAGATCTTAAAGATGCGCAAGAATTTCTAGCCGCCTGATCAACCGTTTTCGTTCATTTAGTTCAGTGAACTTTAGAGAGAACGAGCCCACACCTCCAGAGAACGGCATGTCTAAACCAAGCCCCTACCAGCGTATAGTTTTATTTAGCGTCTCATTTCTGCTCTGGCTGTTCGTATTCAAAAATCTTATATTCGGTAACATCCCCTTCAACGGCGATACCAACGCCAATTACCTGATCCTTAAATATTTCTTCAACAGCATCCTTAACGGCACGTTTCCGCTTTGGGACCCGTATACGTATCTGGGCCGGCATTTTATTTACGTTTTATCCTCCTGCGCGTTAAATCCTTTCGCTTGGGTCATCCCGCTTCTGCATATTTTAGGGTTCGATTTTTATCAGGCGTATCTGTGTTTTATCATCTCGTATTATTTTCTGGGATGTCTGGGTTTCTGGTGTCTGCTTAAAGATGTCCTTAAAGATGAACGGTCTGCTTTTCTTGGTTTTGTTTTGCTCTTGTTCTCAGGCATGGGGGCCATGCTTTTTAACCAGATACTCATCGTTTATATTTTTGTTCCGAGCGTCTGGTTTCTTGTTTTTGCCGTCAGATTTTTTCGGTCATTTCAAACGCACGATTTCTTGTTTATGGTCTTCACGCTGATGGTCCTGTGCGTTTCGTGCTTTCCTTTTTATTTTCTGACGTTCTTTCTCGTCATCAATCTTTGTTTTGTAATGATTTTTCCCGATGTTTGGCTGGATCGTTTTCATGGCTTGAAAGATTTTGTTGTCAGGCGATGGAGCGTCGTGACGGCCGGATTATTGGCGTTATTGATCGCGGCCGGACCCATGGCCGTCTTTAAGATCATGGATGCCCAAGGGGACGCTGTTTTTCCAGGCAGGCATAAATGTGAAACAGCCGGACAAAGCGGTTGCTCGGATGAAGGAAGGCTCAATTACGGTGAAGTCGCTTATTACGGTTCGTTGGGGGAGCGATTGCCCGGAGGCAGGATCTTCGAGCAGTTGGATAAGTACGATTATAATTCCGATGACTTTTTTTATATCCCGGTCATTTGCTATTTTATGATCCTGCTTGCTCTGTTCACGCGTTTTGACCGTATTAGACTGTTCGTTCTGGCGGTCGCGATCGGCATCTTTTTGATCGCCTTGGGAGCGGCGTCGCCGGTGCACCGATTTTTTTATGAGAGGATCTTTTATTTTGAGTATTTCAGGAACCTCTATTTCTTTATGGCGTTTTTGATCCCGCTGGTTGTCTTTTTTGCCGCGGCCCAGTTCAAAGCTGTTAGGGATGCCCAAACAGGAATTACCGGCAAGTTATCAAGTTTTATCGTTGTGTTCACAGCGGCGCTCATGTGGATGGTTCTTGCCCGGCAAGGCCATGTTCTGGATGTTTCGTATGTGTCGGTCATTTTATCAGCTCTCATCGCGGTCTTATTCGGATTTGGTTTCTTTGACCGTCGCGGCGGACAGTTCATGGTTCTGCTTTTGTTCGTAGCTGTGATCGAACCCTGGAGTGTCTTTACCTCGTACCAGAGCCATATCCCTGCCTATGCTTGCCAGCTTCCCCGGAACATGAATAAAAGTGAATTCGTATGGAAAAGACCGTTAGGCAACACGCTGGATCGATGCATGCCGTTGTATCACTCAGAGCTTTATTCGAATTTCCGTTATATGGCCGCTATGCAGGACAGCCATGGGCTTTTTGATTTCTTCCCGGACATTTTGATGCGCTACGCCTTTCAATTATCCCTGCGCATTCCCGGTCCGGTCATATCCGCCTATTCTTCGAGCAAGATCATGGTCTACGACCAAGTGCTGGATATCAGTGATGAAGATACAGAAATTTTTAAAGATGCGTTGGGATCGCGTTCGAGCATAGCCTTTGTTGCTGGATTGGATGGTCCATTAAATAAGCTCAGGTTTCCGAGGGCCGAACCTGCCAAAGATGTGATCATTGCTGATGGAAACATACCGAATATCAAAGCCGTCAGCTTCGAACCGAATCGATTGATTTTACAGACACGGTTTGACCGGACAAAATTCCTTGTTTATAACGATGCCTACAGTTCCTATTGGAGGGCTTATGTGAACGGCCGTCCGTCAACAGTTTATCGAACCAACATGGCCTTTAAAGGTGTTCATCTGCCGCCGGGTGACAACACCATTGAGTTCCGTTATGAGCCGCCGGGCGGTGTTTGGATCTATTGGTTATTGTTGGTCTCGATGATCACGGTTGCGGCAACAGGCTGTTACCTGAGGTCCAAATATAAAAACGGATTGCCTCATGAAACTTAAAGAACGATTTCCGATCATAGTTTGGATACTGCAGAGGTCGGTGTTTTACTACGCCCTGGCAGCTCTGATCGTTATGGGAAGCGTTGAATTTTATCTTTGGGATTATCTGCGGCTCAAGCAGCTTCAGCAATTGTTCCTGACCAGCGGGGAGAAAGATCCCTATAGCGCAATCCGGTATTACGAACATTTAAGCGCCATCGGCGCGGCAGATTCGGGGATCTACGCGAAGTTGTCAGAAAGTTATCTTTTGACAGGAGATAAAAGGGGGGCGCAAAAAGCCTTTCAGCAGGCTTTAAAACGCGTTTCTCCTGAGTCCGAGGAATACAGAGCGCTCATCGAAGCCTATCGGCAGAATTTCACACCGGAAAGTCAATAGAGTTCTTAGAGATGCCGTTCGGCCGGGGCTTGGATATTATCTGATGTATTGATCAACGCGCCCGGTTTCCTTCCGAAACACGTTCCCATCTGTTCGTACACCGCCACTTGATTCAAGT
>CAZLRE010000198.1:0-3736 GCA_964561885.1 uncultured Planctomycetales bacterium
AAGTGTGCTGTTGAGATAAATTTGCCCGTCGGTCATAGAGATCAAATTTGACGGTACGAAGGCGGTCAAATCTCCTTCAAGGATCTCAACGATCGGGAAAAACGTGATCGACCCCCCGCCGCGTTCCTTATCCAGATAACAGGCGCGCTCGATCATCTTCGAATGAAGATAGAAAATGTCCCCCGGATAAGAGTCGCGTCCGGGTGGACGGCCCAGCAACAGTGAGATCTCGCGGTATGTCCAGGCATGCTTGGTGAAATCATCAAATCCTATGAAGACATGCTTTCCCTGATGCAGGAAATATTCCGCCAGCGCGCAGGCCACATAGGGAGAAAGATACTGCTGTCCCGGCGGAGCGGAAGCGCCTGCGGAGACGATCAGGCTGTACTTGAAACAATCCTGGTCTTTAAATAATTGGACGACCTTGGCAAGCGCCGAACGGGCTTTTCCGATCGCGCAATAAATGCAGATAACCCCGGTATTCTTCTGGTTCAAAATGGTATCGGTCACGAAGGTTGTTTTTCCCGTGCTTTTGTCCCCGAGGATAAGTTCGCGCTGTCCGCGTCCGATGGGGATCATGGCATCCAGAACTTTAATGCCCGTCTCCAAGGTCAGATTCAGCGGCTGACGCACAAGAATGGGCGGAGATTCAGCAAAGATCGGAAGCTTCTTATTGGACGTGATGGGCCCGAGCCCGTCCAACGGTTCAGCCAAAGGATTAACGATCCGCCCGATGAACTGTTCACCGACGGGCACATCGAACGGTTCAAGAGAAGCGATCGCCTGATCGCCGGTTTTGATGCGTTCATTTTCTTTGAGGATCAAAACCTGGGCTTCATGTTCGTTAAAGCCGACGATCATCCCCATCGTGCCGTAACCGAATTTGATCAACTGGCCGTTGATGCAGTTGCGAAATCCCTTGACCAGGATGATACAGCCCCTGATGGCCTTAACAGTCCCGACTTCCGTATATTGAAGTTCTTGATGATTTTTCATATGTTCCTTGGACCAAAGGTCCGGAGATTATTTCTTTTTGCGGTCGCCCGATCGCAAGATCCAGACCGCAAAATGGATGACCGTATAGATCCCGACGAATAAAAGCACCCAACCGAACATTTGCCAGCTTTTGTTGACGGTGGGCTTCTTTTTAAAGATCGCATCCGAAACTTGGGAAACATCATTCAACGCGCGTACTTTCTGTAGCACATTCTGGACCTTGGTCTTCTCCAGTTCTTCCCGGTAAATGGCGACCAGCTTTTCCAGATCCTCAACGTCTTTACGCGCTTCTTCCAAGATCTTTGAGTTCCGGCGAAAAGCGCTTATGTGTTCGATGATCTCCAGATTGCGGGCTTGCGAATCCGCGATGGACTTTAATTTCTCAAGACAACGCTCGAACAAAAATTGGGCCGTTTTCTCAAAACGTGATTCTTTAAGGAAATTATTGGCATATGTAGCCCGCTGATTCAAATAAGCCATTTCGCTATCTTCGATGTACCAGACATCCTTGATCCCGATCTCATAACGTCTGGTCTGCCCGGGCTCATATTCTTCTTCCTTGAATAAATACGGTTTTTGTTTCTCTCCGTCGAACTTGACCTGGAAATTCTCGCTTCGCAGAACATACTCGGGTTTGACCTCGATGGGAAGATATTGCTTTTCTTCAACGATGCGCTTGGGCATATCCGCAGGATTCTGGATCTCAAGGACCATGCGCACCAGCCTTTGGGCGCGGCCTTTATCATTGGGGTCGGAACGCCAGTAATCGACAGACAATGCCTCGCGTTTGATGTCGGAAAGACGGTCCCGGTAGATCCTGAATGAATCGATCCTTTTCTCAACACTATCCGCGCCCGAGTTCTGCTGGGCCACCACAAAATCCAGACGGTCTAAAAGATTTTGTTTCAGAGTCTCGGAATTTCCTTCATCCCCCACCTTCCCCAGCTTGTCATAAGCCTCCGTGATCTCGGTTTTGATCGCCTCGACCTCCTGGGGAGTTATTCTCCAGATATCACTGACCTTGATGCGGAATGTTTTTGACGCTTTTGGATCGAGGGAAACCATTCCTTGAGCGACATAAGCGCCCTCGTTAACATCATACTCGATCAACAATCCATCGGTATCAACAATGTCCTTGGCTTGAACGTCGGTCGGCAGCACAAACCGGATCGGTGTTTCGCGTTTTTCGGCCGCGCCATTGACCGCCAGCACGTTAATAATGATGTCTGCCGACGACGATCTAACATGGAAAAGACACAGGGCCAGAATGAACGCCATGGGAACGACAACGTTATTTTTGAGATGACGGCAACACATATGATTCCCCTGCCTATTCACTTTCATACCAGGTCTTGATGACAACGTCCTTGTTCTTGACCGCTTCGTTCAGGGCTTTGACCTTAGCGTCGATCTCTTCGAGCTTGGCCTGGACTTTCTCGATCTCCTTGGCTTTGGCGGTATCATCCGTCGGTGTCTTCATGATCTCGCCTTCCATGCCGGCAGCCTTAGCCTGGGCCTCGAGGAATTTCTGCAGATTGTCGATGAACTTGCCGACAACTCCGCCGGATTCTTCCTGCTGTTTCGATACTTTCTCTGCGGCGCCTTTGATCTCCTTGACATAATCTTCCAGATCCTGAAGACGGGTATAAATGTCCGGCGTGGCGCCATAGACACCCAGATCGCGCTGGATCTCCTGAGCGACACCTAATGCAGCGCCAGCATTGCTCTTACCTGTTCTGGAGAATTCCTGGATCTCATCAAGCTGCCCGAACACAGTGCCAGCCGAATCGGATGAGGCCGTGCCGATCGCGCCTTCCACAGTATTGATATCGCCGAAGATCGTGTTGTCATCCGATGTATCGGTCGTTGTCCCGATGGTGTCCTGAATAGCCGTGACCGTGGATAAGATCGTCGGGATGTCGGTCGTGCTGGTGATCGCGGCTATATCATCAAGCACTTCATCAAGTCTTCCAAAGAGGGTGCTGTCCGCGGAGGTGTCGGCCGGAGTACCGATGCGGGTCAATGCCGTTGACAGATTATTCACGATCGATGCCGCGTTATCCGCGAGGAAATCCAAACCGCTCCAGTTGACACCCTGATTGCTCATGGTGGCGATATCGCTCCAATTAATACTGCGCGTGGTGACCGACTGAAGGTCATCCCAATTCACACCTTGACCGGTCATGACCGCCAGATCGGCCCAGTTGATGCCGCGGCTGGTCATAACACCCAGATCCGTCCAGTTAATACCGGTCGCGGACATGCGGTTGATCTCAGACCAATTGACATTCGATGTCGAGAGCTGACCGATATTTTCCCAGTTGATGCTGGATGTCGTCATGCGGCTAAAATCTTCCCAGTTAATTCCGGTGCGGCTGAGCGTATTAATGTCATTCCAATTGATACCGGCATCGGAGAGACTGGCAATGCTGTTCCAGTTAACGCCCACCGAGCTCATGCGGCCGATGTCCAGCCAGTTGATACCGGCTCGGCTTAAGGAATCAATACCGGACCAGTTAATATTCGCCGTCGACAGACTGGCGACGCTGTTCCAATTGATGCCGACATTGCTCATTGACCCGATATCCGACCAGTTGATCTGACTTTGTGACAGGGCTCTGATGTCTTCCCAGTTGACCTGCGCAGCCGCCAGGTCGCTGATGCTGTCCCAGTTAATGCCCGCGGTCGTCAAACGATTGATGTCATCCCAATTGATGCCTTTGTTGGTCAGCGAACTAAT